>DBCF01000206.1:32619-41273 GCA_002292925.1 Roseiflexaceae bacterium UBA965
AAAAAACCCCCCAGCCAAGCCGCCACGGCGGGCGCGGCTTAGGTCGATATGCCCGTGCGGGCTTTCGAAGAAGTTATCGCCTGGATTGCGATCGGCGGTCAGACGCAAAAGCGTGTCGTTGTGGCCGTCAAAGACCGGTATGGGTGCATTCATCAGCTTCTCCTTGTGTGTGTCATGCATATGCTACGTGTCTGTCACGCTACTGTCAAATCAGGGTGTGGTAAAATACCACTCTAGTATGCATTTGTATGAGGAATGAACACATGGTTACACCGGCATTATTGGGGTTGCTCCGTTGTCCGAGTTGTGGATCACAACAACTCGATAATCAGACTGATGCGGTGGCGTGCCGCGTTTGCCACGTCCAATACCCCAAACACCCCGGCTATATCGACTTGATGCCACGGGGCGTTGATTTTGCCTATGTCTCCAAATATGTCAGCCAAGAAGAGCAACTCTCCGAAGAGCTCGATTACCGCGATCTCGCCCCACCTGTACTGGCTGCCGGCGTGCGTAACCGCACCACCGTGCGCTTGCTTAACCTCAACAAAAACGACGTCTGTCTCGACAATGGTTGTGGTAATGGTCGTTTTGCAGTTTGGAACGCCAAACTCGTCAAAACTATGGTCGGCAATGACCCCGCCACCATGTTTGCCGACGCCGCCATTACCGACATCGAGTTGACCCAAGCCGATTCACGGGTATTGCCGTTTGCCGATAATGTCTTCGACAAAGCCTTCTCGCTCGATGTGCTCGAACACTTCCCCATCGACGTCATCGATGCCTATTTGCTCGAGCAAGCCCGGGTGCTCAAGCCAGGTGGCCAGTTTTTGGCGATGTCTAACACCAAAGAAAAATCAAGCCTGCAACCACTCGTCAACGTCAGCCGCTGGATTGGTCGCCAATTCGTCAAGGCCGGCGTCTATGACTTCGAACGCGAAAAACTGCGGAAATCAGACCACATCAAAGCCCTCGAAAATTGGGATGATGTCTTGGCTGCCTTCAAACGCGCCGGCCTCAAACCGGTCAAAGTCGTCTTTTGGAACAGCGTCTTTACCAGTTTTGTGGAACATGTGGTGATGAAACTGGGTGAAGCGTGGGCCGGTCGTGCCAAACCAGGTGATGCCAACGCCAAAAGCGCTGCCATTACCGATGGCACCGACCGCGAAATCCGCGCGCGCCGGCGCTTGCGTAAACAACTCAACCGTACCAGCCCGGTTTATTGGGTGTTGCAATTTATTACCTGGATGATGGAACTCGACTTGTGGTTGTTTGGTTCACTGCATTCCGGGAGTTACTTCATCGTTGTCGAGAAGCCCCGCGTATGAGCCTGCGACCACTCTATGTATCACCTATCGGTCGTGGTGGGGTCGACATCGGCATCCAAAACATCCTGCGGGCCGTCAAGCGCGCCGGTGTCGATGGCGCCGAGCTGTTGCGCATGCCCGAGCGCTACAACTTTGCGCCCATGTTGTTACCCAGCGCCCTGCCTCGCGACTGGTGGCGTGACCGCGACATCATCCAAGCCCGCTCGCGGGTAGCATTTGCCCTCAAGCGCCCGGGGATTCCCTTGGTCACCACCGTTCACCACCTCACCACTGACCCGCGTTTGACGCCAGTCAGTAGTCTGGCACAACGGATGTTTTATCGCTTGGTCGAATCACGCTACGACGGCTGGTCGGTGGCCAAGGCCGATGCCGTGGTCTGTGTGTCACGCTATACCCAGCAAATGACCGAGGCCACCTACGGCCGGCGTGACACCCATTTGATATACGACGGCATCGATACCGATGTGTTTACGCCGGCGCCACAACGCCAGCGCATCGATGCCTTGCCTGCCAGCGATGCTCGGATACGGTTGCTGTTTGTGGGCAATCGCACCCGCCGCAAAGGCTTTGATTTGCTGCCTCGCATCATGGATTTGTTGCCCAAAGATTATGTGCTCTACTATACTGCCAGCTTTCAAGCCGGCGTCGACATCAATCCCCACCCCCGCATGATTCCCATCGGTACGCCCGATCGCGATGGGCTGGTGGCGGCCTATCGGTCGTGCGACATCATGCTCTTTCCGTCGCGCCTCGAAGGGTTTGGGATTGCTCCCGCCGAAGCCTTGGCATGTGGTATCCCCGTCGTGACCACTAATGCTTCGGCGTTACCCGAAGTGGTAGACGACGGTGAGAGTGGTTATTTGGTTGAGCCCAATGATGTAGCCGGTTATGTGTGCCGGGTGCGCGAATTGGGCGAAGATGCCAAATTGCGCCAGCGCTTTGGCGAATTTGGTCGCGACAAAGTAGTGCGCTCGTTTGGCTACGACATGTCGGGACCGCGCTTCCGCGACCTTTATTTGCAGTTGTTGCAACGTGATGTGCGCTGATTTTGGCAATACAAAGCCCCCGATTGGCGTATACCAATCGGGGGCTTTGTGCTGGGCGTTTATTGATTGAACAAGTTCCCAATATTGGTGGAACTATTTGAAGATTGGGCTTGGGGCATATATTGGGCTATTGAACCCGCCAATACCATCATTGGCATAGTCTGCAACCACACCCGGCCTGGACCCTTAAGGGTGGTCAAAAAGAGGCCTTCACCACCAAACAAGATGTTTTTGAAGCCGCCCACCATTTCGATGTCCATTGACACGGTGGGTTCCATCATGGCCACATAGCCGGTGTCTACTTTGAGGACTTGGCCAGCTTCGAGGGTGTATTCCACGATTTCGCCGTCAAATGCCACAAACGCTACGCCGGGACCTTTGAGGCGCTCCATGATGAAACCTTCGCCGCCAAAGAAACCTGCACCGAGTTTGCGCTGAAAGAAAATATCAAACGTGACGCTTTTTTCGGCACACAAAAATGCTTGCTTTTGGGCAATCACTTCTTGGCCTGCAACGAGGTGAATCGGCACGATTTTGCCGGGGAAGTCTGAGGCAAACGAGATGATGCCTTTGCCATTCGTCGCCGTGTATTCGGCCACAAACAGTGACTCGCCGCTCACGACACGCCGGAGCAAACCACCAAGTCCACCACTCATGTTGGTGTTCATGGCGATGTTGCCACTCATCCACGCCATACCGCCACTTTGGCTAACAATGGTTTCGCCGGGGTCTAACTCACAAATGACGGCCTGCATGGTGTTGCCAACGATGGTGTAGTCCATCCCACCGGTTCCCTTGCCTTTAGCGGCAATCGTTGGATCTGGCATGTCGATACGTTGGGGGGTTGTCATAATTTCTCTCCTCATAAAATGTGGACATCGTACAGACGGTTGATTGTGCAATTCTGTTGCACGATTTTGCGACGATTTTGTGAATTACGGCAGCAACATGGTACGCGCAACTTGGGCATCGGCGTTGATTTGCGCCACGAGCTCCGCAAAGCCTGCAAAGCGTTGTTCGGGGCGGATAAACGCCACGAGGGCTAGTTCCATCACCTGGTCATACATATCCATGGTCACATCGAGTAAATGGGCTTCGATACGGGGCTCGACCCCATTAAACGTCGGCCGCTGCCCGATATTGGTAACTGCCGGGTAGTACTGACCATTGAACGTGGCAATACAGGCATAGACCCCGTATTTAGGTAACATAATCCGACTATCGATGGCGAGATTGGCGGTGGGGAAGCCGATGGTACGACCCCGTTGATCACCTTTGACTACCACGCCACGGTAGCTGAATTGCCGCCCCAGCATGTGCGTGACCGCGGTAATTTCGCCGGCCTGTAATGCCTGACGGATGGCCGATGAGCTGGGTGCTAAGGTGTCGGCATGGATCCGTGCCACGGTATGCACGCCAAAGCCCAAGTGTGTACCGACTTGGGCGAGGCGCGCAGGGGTGCCTTCGCGACCGCGCCCAAGGGCGAAATCCCAGCCCACCCACAGCGACTGCATGTGGGTGGCATTGGTCACCCACTGCATGAAATCAGTTGCAGACATTGCTTGTACATCGCTATTAAATGCCACACTAAACACGGCATCGATGCCACATGCTGACATCAACTGCATGCGCTCGGCCGGGGTAATCAGGAGCCCACTGGCGCGTTCGGGATGAACCACACTATCGGGATGGGGATCAAATGTCACCACCACTGCCAACAGTTGCTGGGCATGGGCCTGTGCCACAAGTTGTTGCAAAAACTGTTGATGGCCGTGATGCATGCCATCAAACACCCCAATGGTGACAATACTTGGCCCTGCCAGGGCATCGACAGGGAGTCCGCTGAATTGCTGCATAGGTTAGGCCTCGCCCCATTGAAAAACTTTGCGTGGATGCCATTGTGCCGCGTGGTATTCGAGTACCGCAATGAGTTGACCGGTGCTACTGATAGCCACGGCGCGACTATGGTCAGCGCTTACGGCATCAATTGCCATGCCTCGTTGCAAGCGCGCCTGCTCACCATCACTCACCGTCAGCTGCAACCAATCGGCAACCGCGGTCTGGGTCGGTTGTAGATGTTGGCTAACACCATCGCTTTGTAATTGCGCCAGCGTGACGCTATCTGCGAGGGTAAATGTGCCTACTTGGGTGCGGCGCAACGCATGTAAATGCCCGGCGCTGCCACACAGCTCGCCGATATCACGCGCCAGTGAACGGATGTAGGTGCCTTTGCCACAGGTCACGTCAAACAACAGTTGTGGTGATTGCCAATCGGTGACGGTAAATGTGTGGATCTGTACGGGGCGGGCCGGCAGCTCAGGTGCCTCGCCCCGCCGTACCAAATCATACATCCGTTCGCCGTTGACATGCAATGCTGACACTTGGGGTGGTACTTGCATGATGGCACCACAAAACGTCGTTTCGATACGCGCAATATCTGCTGGTGTCAGGTCGGGGATAGGCGCGGTACGGATGGGGTTGCCTGTGGCGTCATCGCTGTCGGTGGCCACCCCAAAGGTCATCCCCGCCGCATACCCTTTGTAGGTGTCGTCTTGGACGTATTCGATTAGTCGCGTCGCCAGTCCCAGTGCCACCACCAATACCCCGCTGGCAGCGGGGTCGAGGGTACCGGCATGTCCCACCCGTTTGACGCGGCTGAGGCGGCGGATTTGGGCGACGACATCGTGTGATGTTACGCCGAGTGGTTTGTCGATGCAGAGGAATCCGTGCATAGTGCGTGTAGATCGGGGAGTAATAAGGCCGCGGCGCTAGCGATGGTGTGATTGGGCAAGTTAATCCCTGCCGCATGCGCATGCCCACCGCCACCATGTTTTTTGGCGACATCAGCCACAATCACGTGACGTGACCGGAGACTGATTTTTACTCCCTGCTCCCTTTCCTTAATTAACATAATAATCTCAAACCCGTCAATGCGTTGCAGCATATGCAGGGCTTCATCAGACTCATCGTCACTCGCCTGATGGGCCGCCAGCATTTCGCGCGAAACTGCCGCCCATACAATCGGCCCAGCCACGGTCATCTCACTGAGGACTTTGGTGGCGAGTTGCAGAGCATCAAGGCGTGTCGAGCGGAATACTTTCTGGACGATTTGGTGGTGATCAGCCCCCGCCGCAAACAATTTGGCTCCGAGTTGGAGCGTTTCGGCCCGGGTATCATAGATCTGGAAGCTCTGGGTGTCGGTCATGATCCCGAGGAGCAACGGTGTCGCTATACCGGCGGTAATCGTGACGCCGAGGTACGGCAAAAACTCGGTAATGATTTCGCAGGTGGCACAGGCTTGTGGGATGATGAGGTTTTGCACGGCAAACTGGGTATTGGTGGCATGATGGTCGATTTGAATCATGCTGGTATGCTGCATCGCGTCGTGGTGTTTGGTATGGATGCCCCCCAACCGGTCACGCGAGGCACAATCGACCGCGATGATGAGGTCGGGGTTTGGCCATGTGCTGGTGGCATCGAGGGCAATGCTTTTTTCGACATCAGGCAACCACGCTAGATAGGCTGGAATCGGTTGCTGGATGACGGGGATGATTCGGGCATTGGTGATTTGGGGCAAGGCACTCAGCAAGCCTAACAACGAACCAATCGCGTCACCATCGGGGTTGACGTGGGTGACGAGCATGATGGTGTGGGCGTTGGCAATCCGAGCCTTCCATTCGCTGGAATGATGGGCAAAGATATCTGGACGATTCATAGCGGCACCTTTCTGTGATGACGCGGGTATCTATACAAACACCGGAGCATGCCAAAGCACCTCCGGTGTCCGTCAAAACCAGGTTAGTTATTGGGTAGGCGGCTTATCGCGCAACAGTTCGCCAATGCGTATGCTATGGTCGATGGTACTGTCGAGCATGAAGCGTAGATCGGGAGCCGAGCGCAGATGGCGTAGCTCACGGGCGACTTCACGGCGGATAAACCCTTTGGCGCGGTCGAGGGCGGCCATGGTCTCTTTGCGGGTTTCGGGTTCACCCATGACAGACACATGCACGTGGGCCATCTGTAAGTCGGGGCTCATATCGACGCGCATCACGGTACAAAAAGCCACGCGGGGATCTTTGATTTCGTGTTGGAGGAGCTGGCCGACGATTTGTTGAATCTCGCCGGCCACTTGTTCGGTGCGTTTGCTCATAGGCGATTAGGCGGTACGTTCCACCCGCTCCTTACGATAAAACTCTAAGGTGTCACTATCTTGGATATCGTTGAAACCATCAACGACGACACCACATTCATAGCCCGACGTCACTTCACGGACGTCTTCTTTGAAGCGGCGCAAGCTACCGAGGCGACCATCGTGGACGACGACACCGCTACGGAGTACGCGGACGGTGAGTTGTCGGTTGATTTTGCCATCAGTGACATATAACCCGGCCACGACTTCGCGGCTTGGCAAACGGAAGGTATTGCGGACTTCGGCGTAGCCTTCGGTGACTTCTCGGTATTCCGGGTCCAACATCCCGATCATGGCTTTTTTCATCTCTTCTACTAAGTTGTAGATGATGTTGTAAAAGCGAATGTCAATACCGTGTTGTTCGGCGGCACGACGGGCTGCTGGGTCAGGACGGGCGTTGAAGCCGATGATGATACCCCGTGAGGCAATCGCCAAATTGACGTCGCTCTCGGTAATCGTACCGGTGCCACGATGGATGATTTTGATTTGCACTTCGTTGGTGTTGAGTTGACCAAGGGCATGTTCGATAGCCCCGAGTGAACCCATCACGTCGACCTTCATAATCAAATTGAGGTCTTTGATCTTGCCTTGTTGGATGTTGGCAAACAACCCATCGAGGCTGACTGAGCGCAAATTGGCCATGGCGTCGAGGCGGATTTGGCGTTGGCGTTGGATTGCCACGCTACGAGCGACCGTTAGGTCGTCCATCACTTGCAAAATATCGCCGGCCATGGGGACTTCGTTGAGCCCGAGGATGACCACCGGGGTGGCTGGCTCGGCGAAGCGAATCCGTTTGCCCGTGTCATTAAACATGGCGCGGACCGTGCCGGTGCCATTGCCCACCAAGACGTTGTCGTCGAGGCGGATGGTGCCGTTTTGGATGAGGACTGTGGCAATTGGCCCCCGTTGCCGATCCATTTCGGCTTCGACCACGGTCCCGATTGCTTTGGCGTTGGGGTTGGCTTTGTAGTCTTGGATGTCAGCGACCAACAAAATCATTTCCAACAAGCCGTCGATATTGGTGCGCATGCGAGCCGAAACTTCGACACACGGGACGTCACCGCCGTAGGATTCGACAATCACGTTGTTGGTGGCAAGTTGTTGCTTGACCAAATCGGGATTGGCGTTGATGGTATCGATTTTGTTGATGGCCACAATCAACGGCACACCCGCGGCACGTACGTGCGAGATAGCTTCGACCGTTTGGGGCATCACGCCGTCGTCGGCAGCAACCACAAGCACCACAATGTCGGTGACTTGGGCACCACGGGCACGCATGGCCGTAAAGGCTTCGTGACCAGGGGTGTCGAGGAAGGTGATTTTGCGCCCGGACGTTTCGACCTGATAGGCACCCATGTGTTGGGTGATACCGCCGGCTTCGCCTTCGGCGACCCGGGTTTGCCGGATTGCGTCAAGCAATTTGGTTTTACCATGGTCGACGTGACCCATGATGGTGACCACGGGTGGTCGGGTAATCAAGGTCGCTTCGGTCTCGGATGCAATGACATCTTTGACGTTATCAATGATACCAATCATCTGTTCGGGAATGTATTGCACTGTCTCGATATTGTATTCCGCACAAATCAAGGCTGCGGTGTCGTAGTCAATCTGTTGATTGATATTGGCCAACACGCCACCCTTGAGCATGATTTTCAGAATATCGGCAGCGCTGACGCTGGTTGCTTCTGACAATTCACGTACCGTCAACGAGCTGCCGATTTGAATCGGACCCTTTGGCCGGATAACAGGACGTGGTGCATTGTTGGGGCGGCCATTGGGCATGCGGGTCATCATCGTCCCGCCTTTGCCACCCTTGCCACCTTTGCCTCGCCCGGCGCCATCACTCTCGACAAAGTCTGAAGAACGAGTGGTGCTTTTGCGGTCTACGGTGTTACGTCCGCGACCTGACACGCCACCACGGCTGCCTGGCACGGGACCACCGACGCCACCGCCGACGGGACCTGATGAGAACCCACCGCCGCCGCCACCGCTACTGCGGTTGCCACTGGGTGGGCCACTGCGTGGCGGGCCACCTGCAGGCCGATCGCCATATGGGCGGTCGCCAGCGGGACGTGGGGTATATGGCCGATC
>DBCF01000006.1 GCA_002292925.1 Roseiflexaceae bacterium UBA965
TGATGTTGATGATACGACCCCAGCGGGCGCGAGTCATTGGGCGCAACACAGCCCGGGTACACAAAAAGAGCCCACGCAAATTGGTATCCATGACGGCATCCCAATCATCGTCTTTCATGCGGAGCATCAAGGTATCGCGGGTGATGCCGGCGTTGTTGACCAGGATGTCGATACGGCCAAAGCGTTCGTTGACTTCCTTAAACAAGCGTTCGACATCTTCGCCGTTGGCCACATCGGCTTGGATGGCCACTGCTTGACCGCCAGCGGCCACAATCGTCGCCACAGTTTCGTCAGCTGCAGCCTGATTGCCACGATAATTAACCACGACGGTTGCGCCGGTGGTGGCGAGACAGAGCGAAATCGCCCGACCAATCCCCCGTGAACCACCCGTTACCACTGCCACTCGATCATTCAGACGAATCTGCATGCGCACACACTCCTTTGGTGTATCAGAGAATTCAACTGTACTGCGAAATTTCTAATTTCGCGCGAAATATCAAATTTTAACGCGAAATTTCAAACAAGGTATCACCATCAATCAACACCACTGGTTTGTCTTTGGCACCTTTGGTGGCACTACTAGCAAATTCAGTGGATGTGACCACGATGCCTTTGGGAATACCGGCACGTTTCATTTCTTGGAGCAGACTTTCGACCACACCCGAAGAAACTTTTTCGGCCACCACACACCGCACTTGCCAAACGGCATCTTGGTAGTCGTACCACAAATCCACGTAACGATCTTTGTCAGTGAATTTGTAGTCACGTAGGGCATAACCTTTTTTCTTGAATAGTGTATTCACAAACCCACCCAACTGTGGCAACAACAAGCCGCGAATGTCACTGACTTCGCGAATCGCGCTAGGCCGCTCGAGGTTACCACCACGTGCAGCATTTTGGCTACGCGCTTCGCGGTTGCGTTCTTCCATGCGGCCAGTGGTAATCGTCCCAAAGGTACAGAAGGCAATCAACGAAAACGAAATAAAGCCGCTTGCCGTCAACCACGTGCTCATCGGCGTCACCGATTCAGGTGACAATTGCGCCACCAATTCGGCATTGCCGGTAAGAAAAATCAATACCGCGAGTAACGTGGTGCTCGTAATCGCACCAATCAACCCGGTCATGAAGCCATACAAGCCATAAAAGCCTTTGGCACTGCGGGCCAACAACAGACCGACCGTCACTGGGACAACGCCTGCAATTACGGCGAGGACGTTGGACTGCACCAACGAGATCGGCATCAACAACCCGGCACCCACCCCATAGAGGATGACAGTCGTCCAATTGAATGCCCGAAAGCCCTGTGACAGGTATTCGTTGGCAGGCATGGTCAAGCGGCTCAGATTCGAATTTGGTTCTTGGTTCATAGTTTTTCCTGTGTAGGCGAAGGCGAAATCAGGGTATTGTCGCGCAACAACAATTCATCAACCGCACGGCGCAAATGTGCGATATCGGCAAACGATAAATAGACCGATGCAAAACGAATATACGCTACTTCATCGAGTTCACGGAGCAAGCGCATCGTCACATCACCCACCGCCACCGACGACACTTCAGATTCATAGGTGGTCAACAACTCTGATTCGATGTCCGAAATCAGTTGTTCAACTCGTTGCGCCGCAATTGGGCGACGGTAACAAGCCGTCATCACGCCACGCATCAACTTGTCACGATCATACGGCTCGCGTTCGCCGTTTTTCTTGACAATCACAATGCTGACAGATTCTACCCGTTCATAGGTGGTAAAACGCTTGCCACATTGATTGCAGCGGCGCCGGCGCCGAATCGAATTGCCGGCATCGAGTTTGCGGGTGTCAATGACGTCACTCTCACCATGAGCGCAATACGGACAACGCATGACCCCTCCATTATACCAATTTCACCACATCACCAATGTCGAAACAATCAATCGACATCGCTGTTGCCTCTATTGTACGAACAACACCCCAATGTCACAAGTAAACCACGCTGATTTTTGAGCAAACAGTCACCAAATCCGCACAATATACCAATATACACCCAAAAATCACGCCGCTCCGAATTGGTGCGGCGTGATTCGGCGTAATCCAACAACATACCCATGTGCCTAATTGAATTGGGGCAACCAACGTGCTTGTGATGCCATCAATTCATCAACCATACTCCGGATTTGGTCGAGGGTGGCCACCGCTGACGTCAATGGGTCAAGCATCACTGCATGATAGACGGCTTCACGGTCACCGGTGATTGCCGCTTGTACAATCAATTCTTGCACATTGATGTTGGTACGATTGAGCCCGGCTAATTGGGCTGGGTAGTGGGCAATCGGCGTGGCTTGGATGCCGTTGCCATCGACCAAACACGGCACTTCGACACAACATCCATTGGGCAAACTGGCAATCAAACCCCGATTGGGGATGTTGCCGTTGATACGAGTGGGGACATTGGTTTCGATGGCTTCGATGATATGTGAGCCGTATTCGTGTGAACGAATCGACGGAATGTCGCGGGCACCGGCAATCATCGCTTGGCGTTCGTCAGCCACCTTGACTTCACGTTCGAGACAATGACGCAAATACCCACCGGTGCGGCCATTGTCGAACCAGTGGTCGTCTGGGCTGGTGAATTTGGGTACCAACTGCTCATTGACCATGGCGGCAGTTTTGCGGAAGTAGGGGTAGTATTCGCTGGCATGGCCACTTGATTCGGTCACAAAATAGCCAAAATGACGCATCAAGTCAATCCGCACCGGCTCGCTACCATAAATATCGGCGGTTTGGGCGGCAGCTCGGATAGCGGGGTACAAATCGCGGCCATCACGGGTTTCGAAGCGCAAAAAGAAGGCTTGGTGATTGATGCCGGCACAATGATAGACCACGTCGTCATAGGCCACACCAGCCCATTGCGCCAACATTTCGCTGGTGCCTTGGACACTATGGCACAAGCCCACATGTGGCGTCCCACGGGCACTATCGACGGCCCAACAATTGGCGGCCATCGGGTTGACGTAGTTGAGGAGTAGCGCATCACGATGCCCTACCGCCGCCATATCGTCACACAACCCCAACAGTACGGGAATGGTACGCAGTGCCCGGAACACGCCACCAGGTCCGAGGGTATCACCCACACATTGCTCAACGCCATAGCGTTGGGGGATGTCGATGTCTTGTTGATAGGCGGTCAGCCCACCTTGTTGGAAGGTGGTAATTACATAGCGGGCACCCGTTACTGCAGTGCGGCGATTAGTGGTAGCAGTCACGGTGGCGGGCAGACCCCGTTTGTCGATAATAGTCTGTACAAGCTGGCGGGCGGTTTCGAGGCGGGCAGGGTCAATATCCATCAAGGCAATTTCACAGTTTTGCAAGGCCGGCGCCAACAAAATATCACTACACAAATTGCGGGTAAATACCACGCTCCCCGCCCCAATCAAGGCAATTTTGGCCACGTTGCACTCCTCAATATAACCACATCACTATCGTATAGGCATCATACCATGGCATGGTATGATAAAAAAATGAATAACTACTTCCGTTGGTATGGCATGATATTTGAATCAATCCGAGGGTGGATGCGTTGGCTCGTTTTGTTGATTGGGCTGGTGTTGTTGGTGGGTTGCGCATCATCTGCGGCACCAATCCCACCCATACCCACCACCACGACACCAGCGGTAGCACCGACGCCACCGGCAACAGTCACCGTGAGTGCACTTCCCCGACCGGCGCCCACGCTTTTTTTTGCTGATACCACAACGACCAACCTCATCATCCAACACGACCAACTCAGCCAGACCATTGCACTCAGCACCACTATCAACTTTGCGGCGATACGCGATGATGGAGCCCAAATCGCCATCCAACCACACGCTGACGACCTCACCATCCTCAATCTCGCCGATAACAGCCGATATACCATCGCCAGTCGGTGCGACAGCATGGTGTGGGCACCCGACGGGCAAAGTCTGTTTTGTGCGCGCTACGGCAATATATACACGCTACAGAGTGATGGGCAACGCGACACCCTGACCACCATCGCAACCAGCCCCAACGCCTATAGTGATTTGGTCTGGCGCCCCAAAAGTGCCCAACTCTGGTTTAGTCTCGTGAGTAATGCCACCTCACCCAAAATCTGCACCATCAGCAACAGCACTACCGAGCTGTTGTGTGTGGGCAACGGTCAGCAACCACGCTGGTCTCCCAACGGGCAATGGCTGGCCTACCGGCTCGGTGATCGGGTCACCGTCCAATCTGCAGATGCCAGTCAACAACAACACATCACCGGCATGCGGGTCGACAATTTGTGGTGGCACGATGACCAGCATTTGTTGGTCGTCAGTGGGTCACGCATCATGCAATACAATCTTGTTGATCAACAATTCACCCCCATTACCCTCGGGGCACCGATGTGGCGCCTGATTGGGGTTGGTGCACCCTTCCGCTAAACACCACAAGGAGAAGACAATGACGTTTGATCCCTATCAACAAGCCCAACAGCACGCCATCATTCATGACAAACCAGCCGTTGATTTTTTTGCGGGGGCACTCCTCGGCAACGGCGGTCTGGGGGTGTGCGTCACTACCCGCCCCGACGGCATCATGCTCCACCTCGGCCACAACAGCGTCTGGGACATCCGAGTCGCCGAACACAATCAAGAGCACGTCGGTACCTTCGCCGAGATTTTTGCCAAAGTCAAAGCCATATCACCCACCCTCGGCGCCCTCGAAGAAGACCCTTGGTACAAGTCGTATACCGATTTGATGCAACAAAACTATCTCGCCGATTACCCACGCCCATTCCCGTGTGGCACCGTGCTGTTTGGGCTCGATCGCCGCCA
>DBCF01000290.1:0-16305 GCA_002292925.1 Roseiflexaceae bacterium UBA965
CCCATCCCATCATGCCGGCCAATCCGCCCCGGCCGCCCATCCCATCATGCCGGCGCATCATGCCGGCGCCATGCCCCATGCCATCCCAAATGTACGGGCGAATTGAGGCGAATTGATTCGCCTTTTATTCGCCCCTACGATTCATCACCACGCCAACGAATCGGATTTAAACGAATATATGCTTTGACGGCGTGCAATCCTGCATCATCGCGAATGATGCGATCATAATAATTCCGATGCCAAATCCTTCCGTATTGGGACTGCATCTGTGTGGTGACCCCGATTTTGAAACGACGAATCACCGACCCGAGACTTTTTGATGTCCCTGCACTGATTTGCCGTGGCGTCATCGTTGACACAATTTCGATAATCCCATGCATATGATCGGGCATGACGACAATATCATGCATTCGCACATCCCCAAAATACCACGGGATTTCTTGCCAACACCGTATAATCGCCATGCCTACCGGCGACAATTGCACCTGACCATCGTGAATACTGCTCAAAATTTTCTTTTTTTGGTACGTCCCAATCGTGACAAAATAAAACCCTTGTGCATGATAATCATGTAACTGATGCCGAATTGAACGCCGATTTCGCTTTCTATCCATCTGTACTGCTCCTCCAAACACAACCAGATACACACATACCGTTTTTGCAGTCAAAAAGGTACGCACCAGCACCGATTTTTAACGAAAATCTTGTACGCAACCAACAGTAAATTCGGTACTATATAAAGTGAAAATGATTTTTGGAGGAGGATTGTGTGACCAACGAACAAGCCGTACCGTTTCGCGCGGAGATGCGTCAACTACTCAATATTTTGACGCACTCACTCTATTCCGACCGCGAGATTTTTCTGCGCGAACTCATCTCAAACGCCGCCGATGCCATCAACCGCGTGCGCTTCATCCAACTCACCAACCCCAACATCGTTGATGCCGATGTCGAACCCCAAATCACCGTTACAGTCGATACCGACGCCAACACTATCACCATTAGCGACAATGGCTCGGGGATGACCCGCGAAGAGTTGGCCGAAAACCTCGGTACCATCGCTAAGTCAGGCACCAAGGCCATGCTCGAAAACCTCGATGCCGGCCAACGCAGTGCCCTCGTCGGCCAATTCGGCGTCGGTTTTTATTCGGCATTCGTCGTCGCCGACGAAGTCACCGTCGTGTCACGCTCGTACCAGCCCGACGCCGAAGCCGCCGAGTGGTGGTGCGACGGCAACGACACCTTTGTGATTCGCCCGTCAGACCGCACCACCCGTGGTACCACCATCACGCTCCGACTCAAAGCAGATGCGACGGAATTTGCCTCGGAATGGCGCATCAAGCAAATCATCCGCAAACATTCCCGCTATGTGCCGGTACCGATTTTGATGGGCGAAGAAACCGTCAACGACACCCAAGCCTTGTGGCGCGTAGCGCCCCGCACCGTCGAAGCCAGCCGCTATGCCGATTTTTATCAACAACTGACCTACGAAATGACCGACCCGTTGTTGACGGTGCACCTCTCGACTGATGCCCCCATCGACCTGCACGCCCTCTTGTTTGTGCCGGCTACCCGCGAGCGGGGCATGATTGAGCGCCGCGTCGAAGGCAATATTGCCCTCTATTCACGGCGCGTGCTCATCCAAGCCGAAACCAAAGAAATGCTCCCACAATGGTTGCGCTTCATGGAAGGGGTCGTCGATAGCGAAGACCTGCCCCTCAATGTATCGCGCGAAATGGTGCAGGGCTCACAAACCGCCGCCCGCATCAAAAAAACCCTCACCAGCCGTGTCATCAAAGAACTCAACGATTTGGGCAACAACGATCCCGAAAAGTTCGCCACCTTCTGGAAGGAATTCGGGATTTTCTTCAAAGAAGGGGTGGCAGTCGACCCCAGCGCCCAAGCCGAAATCGTGCCCCTATTGCGCTTCCACAGCTCGACCCAAGACTCCCTGACCACCTTGGCCGAGTATGTCAGCCGCATGGTGCCCGACCAAGACGAAATCTACTACCTCATCGCCAACGACGTCACCAGCGCCAAACAGAGCCCGCACCTCGACGCCGTCCAGAGCCGCGGCATCGAAGCACTGTTGCTCAGCGATATGGTTGATCCGTTTATGTTGCAAAACATGCGCGACTTCGACGGCAAGAAATTCCACAATCTCGACGACCCCGAACTCACCTTGCCCGGCAACGATACCCAGGTCGAATCACAAATCGACGATAACCAACTCATGGCCATCGTTACCGGCTTCAAAGAAACCCTCGGCGAGCAAATTGACGGCGTGCAAGCCTCGGCAGTACTCAAAACTCACCCCGTACGCCTCGTTGCCACCAGTAGCAACAGCGACCAAGAGCGCATGCGCCGCTTGATCGAGCGCGACACCAGCGCCCCCAAGCGCAAAATCGAAGTCAATCGCGCCCATCCCCTGATCGTCGGGCTGGCCCAGCGCTTGCAAGCCAACCCCAGCGATGTAGTAGCCCAGGCCATCATCGCCCAACTCTATGACAGCGCATTGATGCTCGATGGCACTCCCAGCGACCCCGCCGCCATGGTCAAACGCCTCGAAGCAATCATGTTGGCAGCAGTGAAATAACGCGTCATCCCCACGCAGAGCCGCACGTGAGTGTGGCTCTGCCGCTTATCCGTGCAACAGCGGTACAAAAACGAGCTGCATCAACACATGGGTCAGCATGTGTGACAGCATGGCAGCACTCAATCCGTGCCGCCAGTACAAATAACCAAATCCCACACCACCGATACCATTCAAAAGCAATACACGCACCACCAGTACCGTACAATCGATGTCCGGCTGACACAAAATCTGGAAGGTAATCGGCAAATGCCCGGCTGCAAAGAGTAGCGCCGATAATGCAATGGCAACGATGTACATCCATGGCACCAACGCGCCGCAAAGCTTCCATAGTACCCATACTATTAGCGTCATGACCCCTAGACGCATCAGCACTTCCTCAATAATGCCGCCATATAGTACGTTCCGTACTAGCCCCAGCCAGTCAAACGGGACAACCGCTGTCGCTGGGATGTATGACGCAAAAATCCATACATCACTTGCGACAATCACCCCTGCGACGGTGGTGGCAGTGGTAACCGCTACCCATATACTAGGCGTGGTGATGCGCACCCGGGTGTCGAGTGCTACCCGGCTGGCCAAATACAAACCGAGCAGACTACACAGCACCGTCAAGACGGTGGTTTGGAGTGCGGCTACGCCAATAACGAGTAGCGCCGAACCAGCCTGTGCCAACAGTGTCGTGCGTTGCGAATCAGACATCAATTCAAGTTGAAATACCGCAATCAGAGCCCCTGCAATTAGTGCGGTGACTCCATACCCAGTCACCTGAATAGTGTTATTCATCGCGTCCCTCACTATGCAGCTGGCAATAACAGCGATAGGCGTAAATCAGCGTACTTGCCATCATCACAATCGTGCCAGCGAGCACCACTATGGCCGCGTGTGCCGGTGATGACACAAGCAACGTGACACACAGACCGATGATGCCCCACACCGTCATTAACAGCCCACCGAAACGATGCGTTTTGTACCATACCATTGGATGATTGATAGTCCACGATACACGGATACCGATATACCAATTTGGCTTTGTTTTGGGCAGTAGATTACCGATAATCACAAACAACAGACTTATTCCTGCCAAAATCAGCTGCGGCACAGGTAGGCTAGCAGCATAGATGTTTTGCACCTGCGTAGTCACCAACCAGACCATCAGCAGATTGAGCACCACGAATACCACCACCACCGGTAATAGCAATCTATCTACTACGGCAAGATTAGCCTGTAGTAGATCGTCGCGCCCCAATTTCCGAGGTAATACATCGCGCAAAGCAACGAGCACGATGATGATGAGTGGAAATATCAGCATGGTGTACTTTGAGTCGTAACGATCAACGATACCATCAATGCCGTAGTGTGCCGGGACTATAGCCGCCATCTGTGGCAACAGTGCAACCGTCACTATTAACGGAATCAGTGCGATTATCCAAATTATGATGCGTCTTGCGTCCATTTCATTCCTCCCGCGCCTGTAATTGCGCTACAAACAACAACACCTCTTCAAAAACAGACGTGTTGAGTTCGTAGTAAATGTGATTCTTGTGTTTGGTCTCAAATACGAGTCCGGCCTGCTTCAGTTGCGCCAAATGATACGAAACCGTGGCCTGCGCTAAATCAAACTGTGCGGCAATCTCTCCCGCAGGCTGACGCCTATCCCGTAAGAAAAGCAAAATCGCCCGCCGGACTGGGTCTGCTAATGCCCTGAGGGTCTCTTGTAATCCCATATGCCTACCTATTTCGATGATTATCGAAATAGATTGTAGAGAAATATGTCGTATTTGTCAAAAAATCACCCTTACCACCACAGTAATTTAGGCGCGCCGAGAGGAGCAACTACAATTCGCCCATACCAAAATAAATATTATGTAATCTTGTTAGGTGGCACTCTAGGCACAAAAATCCTCCCGTGAAAGAATCACAGGAGGAGCAGGGTGAGCGAAATCAGCAAAAATTAGCCGAATTGGCCGCTGATATAATCTTCGGTGCGCTGGTCACTAGGGGCGGTAAACATTTTGTCGGTTTGGTCGAATTCAATCAATTCACCGGCGCGGGTGGCCCGATTCATCAACATAAAGGCCGTCAGGTCTGACACGCGGGCGGCTTGTTGCATGTTGTGGGTCACAATCACGATGGTGAATTGGTCGCGCAAATCGTCAATCAAGTCTTCGATTTTGAGTGAAGCAATTGGATCGAGCGCCGAACAGGGCTCATCCATCAAAATAACTTCGGGGTTAGAGGCAATCGCTCGGGCAATGCACAAGCGTTGTTGTTGCCCACCCGACAAGGCGGTGCCTAGGCTTTTGAACAAACGGTCTTTGACTTCGTCCCACAAAGCGGCCCGTTTGAGTGACTCTTCGACTTTTTGGGCGATAAGTTTTTTGTCACGCATGCCATTGACGCGCAAGCCATAGGCTACATTATCAAAAATCGTCAACTGGAATGGGTTAGGGCGCTGAAACACCATCCCCACCCGTCGGCGCAACAATACCGAGTCGACATCTTGATCATAGACGTTAACGCCGTCAAAGCGCATTTCGCCTTCGGCACGTGCACCGATGGTGGCGTCGTGCATGCGATTGATGGCGCGCAACAACGTCGATTTGCCACACCCTGACGGTCCAATGATGGCGGTGACATGGTTGGCCGGGACATCCATCGAGACCGTGTTGATGGCCTTAAAATTGCCATAAAAAAAGCTAAAGTTGCGCACTTCGATTTTGGCGTTCACACTATCGGTGGCAGGACGCGTGCGCGTCCGCGTGCCGACGAGATCTGCAAAACCAATCGAGCGACTGAGTGTCATCGCACTCCGCATAGTCATCACCTTTACCCTACTCGGCCACTAATATAGGACTCGGTACGTGGGTCACTTGGATTGGTAAACACATTTGTGGTACTTGATTTTTCAACCAATTCACCAATAGCATTGCCGCTCGATGTATCCACCATAAATACCGCTGTTTGATCCGAAATCCGAGCTGCTTGTTGCATACTATGCGTTACAATCACAATTGTCAATGTGGTTTTGAGCTGTACCAACAATTCTTCGATATTGGCCGTGGCAATTGGGTCGAGCGCCGAACAGGGCTCGTCGAGCAACAATACATCTGGTTTAATCGCCAATGCGCGGGCAATGGCAAGACGTTGTTGTTGGCCACCCGACAACGCTGTACCTGGCTTGCTCAACACATCTTTGACTTCATCCCACAATACCGCTGAGCGCAAGGCTTCTTCGACGGCTTGGTCGAGTTCGGCTTTGCGCGACATCCCTTGCAAACGCAAACCAGCAGCGACGTTTTCGTAGATATTGCGGGTACGAAAAGCCACTGGTTGTTGGAACACCATCCCGACCCGCCGGCGAATCAAGGTGGCGTCGATACCAGGTGCATAAATATCTTCGTCATCAAGCAACACCGTCCCTGTGGCCGAGGCGCCGAGGATGGTTTCGTGCATGCGATTGAGGCAGCGGAGCACCGTCGATTTGCCACACCCCGACGGCCCAATGATGGCTGTAATTTCTTGGGTGGCAATCTGCATGTCGACTGGTTTGACCGCTTGGCGTGCCCCATAAAACGGCGCCAACTGCGAAATGGTCATGCTACTCATCGGCTTGCTCCTGCGCGGCGGCGCGTCGCGACCCGCACCAAAATATTCATGACCAACACCAGCATCATCAATACAAACGCAGCTCCCCACGCCAAGGTGTTTTCGCCAGGATAGGGTGACTCAGTATAGCGATAGGTCAACAATGGCAAACTCGCCATCGGTGCAAACAAATCAGTACTCATCACATTGCTCCCCAGCACCGTCAAAATCAACGGCGCGGTTTCGCCAGCACCACGCGCAAACGCCAACATCACCCCTGTCACAATCCCTGGCAAGGCGGCCGGGATAATCACCGTGAATGTCGAGTACCACGTCGGTGCACCAAGCCCACGGGCTGCTTCGCGCATCGATTCGGGCACGAGTTTCAGCATTTCTTCGGTGGTACGGGTGACGATGGGAATCATCAAAATCATCAGCGCGAGGCTACCGGCAAACGCCGAGAATTGTTGGCTCTGAATCACCACCAACACATAAATCACCACACCTGCCACAATCGATGGTGAGCCACTCAACACATCACAACAAAAGCGTACGATTGTCGCATAGCGTTCATTGCGATATTCACTCAGATAAATCCCCGCAAAAATCCCAATCGGTAAGGCAAGCAACAATCCCAAGCCGGTAATAATCAGCGTACCAACGATACCGTGTAACACGCCACCGACGGGAGCACCGGCATAGACATTGGCTTCTGGATTACTTCCATCACCCACAACCGCACCATCTTGCGTCGCACCAATACCCGCAAACGGGTCATTGGGATCAAACGCTGGCTCCGAGCCATCGGTAGCTGCCTGAGCCATGTTGGGTGGCTGATAAATATCCGTAAAAAACTGCACACTCAAGGCTGAAGCACCGAGTGTCAATACATAACCGATGATCGCAATCAAGGGAATCACGGCACAACCGGTAGCCACAACCGCACTGCCACGCATGAATTGATCAACAAACTTACGCCAACGATAATTTTTGGGGGTGTTCACGAGCGACCTCCTGCCATACCGCGGTCAACATACCAAATCAATAAGCGGGCACCGAGATTCAATACCAACGTAATCCCAAACAAGGCAAACGCCACCGTAATTAAGGCGCTTTCGTGGAGCGAGCTCACTGAGTTGGTGAGCTCATTGGCAACCAATGAGGCAGCAGTCGTGGCTGGGGCAAACAATGATTCACTGATGCGTTGTGAGTTGCCAATCAACAAGGTCGCCGCCATGGTCTCACCCAAGGCTCGCCCCAACCCCAACATTACTGCACCGATGATACCGGCACGTGAGTACGGCACCACCGCCAGCCAGATAGTTTCCCAGCGGGTTGCCCCAATCGCCAGCATTGCTTCACGTTGGGTGTTTGGCACAAGACGGAGCACGTCGCGGGTCAACGAGGCAATGGTGGGCAAAATCATAATCGCCATGATGATGCCGGTGACCATGACACCACGCCCTGTGGCCACCGGTCCCGCCAGCCACGGAATGTAATCCCCAAGGGCGTCACTTACAGGCACCGAAAACACTTGATTGAAAAACGGCACAAATACAAACACCCCCCATACGCCATAAATGACGCTTGGAATGGCTGCCAGTAATTCCACCAAAAACGACAATGGGGTACTCAATGCCGGTGGACAGAGTTCAGCAAGAAAAATACCAATCCCCATCGCTAACGGTGTTGCAATCACCAATGCCACCAACGATGAAAGCAACGTACCACGCACCGCCGGCCAGGCACCAAAGGTGGGCTCAGCGATATCGGTCACCACAGGGTTCCATACTTGACCTACCAACACATCCCAACCAAAGGCAGTACGTGCTTCACCTGATGACACAAACATAATCACGCCCATGGCGAGGACTAGCCCCACCACACAACTTGCGAGCACCACCGTACCAATCCGGAACGGGACATCACCGTGACGGAGCACTGATTTACCGTTGCTCCATGATTCGGCGTGCTGTTGTTTCGCCATGAACTGACTCCTCACCTACATACCAAACGAACCATATAGGACTCACCCACACGGCTCAAGCACAATGCGGATTATCTATCGTTCTCGTCCATCGCACTACTTGTCCAGTGTCATCATCAAATTAATCAGTGTGTACTCTTTTTATACCATAATCAGCATCAACTGTGGCACAAATACACTTATCTCTTTTTTGCTGAAATTGCTGGCGCGGACTTTGACTACGACTTTTTTGCCTGCATTTACGGTACCAATCACATGTTATTCATAGATATCTTTTATATTAAGAAAAGATGAAATCCGGCTTGTCATCTACCAAAAGTGCCGTGTAGGTTCCCCTACACGGCATCATCACTATAGTCACACGTTATTTCACTGGAGCATCAAGCACTGCTTGACCATTCACCTTGACCGCCAACAATGCCTTGATTGCCGCATGACGCATATTGTCGGGCAACGGTGCATAGCCCAATCGGTTAGCGGCATCTTGCCCTGTCGTCAACCCCCAATACAAGAAATCAACCACTGCCTGAGCCTTGGTATCATCTGCATACGTGTCTTTGTGCACCAACACATACGTAAACGCCGAAATCGGATAGGCTTGGGGATCGCTACTATTAGTAATCGATTGCGCCAATAGTTGCACATCGTCACTAATCGTCACACTCGCCGCTGCCGCCGACACATTGGCGAGCAACGGTTGCACATAGTTACCCGCCGCGTTTTTGACATACGGTAAGCTAAAATTAGCACCGAGCGCATATGCCACTTCGACATAGCCAATTGCGCCTGGTGTTTTTTGGACGGTACTCGCCACGCCGGCATTCCCCGGCGCACCAATCCCTACCAACCACTTTACCGAGCTCCCTTTGCCGACACTGTTTTTCCATGTATCACTGACTTTTGACAAATAATCAGTCCAAATCGAGGTCGTCCCTGAGGCATCTGAACGATACACCACCGCAATATCAGTGGCAGGCAAATTGGCATCAGGGTTTTCGGCAACGATTTTGGCATCGTTCCACGTGGTGATTTCGCCACTATAAATCCCAACCAGTAATTCTGGAGTAAACCGCAACGGGATGGTAACGCTCGGCAAATTATAGATGGGCAATACGCCACCCATGACCGTGGGGATGTGGATGGCATCGGGGGCTTGTGCATTCACTTCTTCGGCGCTCAATGCCGAGTCAGTGCCACCGAAGTCAGTCAAGCCTGCCACAAAGTCTTTTTTGCCTTGACCCGAACCGACGCTTTGATAACTCAAGGTAACCCCGGGTGCGATGTTTTTGGTATAGACCGAAATCCAGACTTGATAGAGCGCATTGGGGAAGCTGGCCCCCGAACCGCTCACAGTGGTGGTGAGTTGCCGTGGTTGCCATGCATCACTCGACGAACCAGCAGTGCTTGCGGTTGGGGTAGCGGCTGGAGCGCGCCCACATGCCGCTAAAAGTACACTCATCATTCCAATACACACAACCACCAGCGTTGCACGGGTAGCTAACATCCGCATCGATCATCCCTCTTTTGAATTGAATTCTTATCCTCTCTTTTATACCACAAACATTTCGGCTATAACACAAAAAAAGACCCACGGTGCATAGTAAGACTACGCACCGTGGGCCACAAGTCACAAGGAGTTGATTACTTGACGGGAGCCTCGAGCACTGCTTGACCATTCACACGCACGCTCATCAATGCAGTCATAGCTGCTTTGCGCATCGCTTCGGGAAGTGGGGCGTACCCAAGCCGGTTGGCGGCGCCTTGACCTTCGGTCAAACCCCAGTAGATGAAGTCTGACAATGCCTGCGCTTTGGTCACATCGGTGTAGGTTGACTTCCGTACCAACATGTAGGTAAAGCCGGCAATTGGGAAGGCTTGCGCATCGCTACCGTTGGTGATTGAGCTAGCCAACTTCTGCACATCTGAAGAAATCTTCACACCGGCAGCAGCGGCTGACACATTGGCCAACAACGGTTGTACATAGTTACCAGCAGCGTTCTTGACGTAGGGCAAAGTAAAGCCAGCACCCAAGGCATAACCTACTTCGACGTACCCAATCGAACCATCGGTCTTTTGGACGGTGCTTGATACACCAGCGTTACCAGGAGCACCAATCCCGACGGGCCACTTCACAGTGTTACCTGAACCATATGATGACTTCCATGTCCCACTGACCTTGGCCAAGTAGTCGGTCCAAATCGAGGTGGTACCCGATGAGTCTGAGCGGTACACAACCGTGATTTCTTGGTCTGGCAAGCTGACGCCGGGATTATCGGCGGCAATACGATCGTCGTTCCATTTTTTGATTTCACCCATGTAGATACCGACCAATGTTTCTGCCGAAAAACGCATCGGAGCAGTCAACCCTGGCAAGTTGTACATTGGCATGACACCACCCAATACGGTGGGGATGTGGATTGCGTCAGGAGCTTCGCTGGCGACACGGCTTGATGATACGGCAGAGTCACTACCACCGAAGTCGGTCAAGTAGGCGATGAAGTCTTTTTGACCCTGCCCTGAACCAACGCTCTGGTAGCTCAACTTGACGCCAGGAACAATGTTTTTGGTGTATACCGAGATCCAGACTTGGTACAACGGATTGGGGAACGACGCACCCGAACCACGCAAAGTGGCGGTGAGTTGACGTGGAGCCCATTCGCCGGTGGGAGCAGCTGGGGCAGTGGTAGCGGTCGCAGCTACAGCTTTGGTGGCAGCCACAGTTTTGGTAGCGGCCATGGTGGCAGCCACAGTGGCGGTGGCCGGAACAGCAGTTTCGGTGGCAACCGCAGCAGTAGTGGCAGTCGCTTCAGGAGCCTTGGTGGGCTCGGTGGTGGCAGTCGCTTCAGGAGCCTTGGTGGGCTCGGTGGTGGCAGTGGCTTCAGGAGCCATCGTGGCTTGGGGAGCCATCGTGGCTTCAGGGGCTTTGGTTGGCTCAACAGCAGGAGCAGCGCCAGCACAGGCTGACAACACAAACGCGCTTACCATCATGAGGCTCATGAGCGCCAAAGTAATCCGTCGTGATACCATTCGCATCGGTGACACCTTTCGTCTACGACAATTCGTAACGTTGATCATCTCTGTTATGAAGACAATCTAAAGGTAACAGTCGATTGTTATTCAATAGCCTGATTTGTGTTATCTCATCGTTAAATTTACATGATAGTATGCACTTTGATATTTAACCTAATTGCAATATCTGCGTCTATATCTGCGTCTATAACAGATTGCACGCAATTACACCACAGACACCCACCAGCAATCAACCCTACGTATCCTACATTAGAAATCGATATCAGCTCCCGCTTTACCCACAATGCACCATTAACAAACTACATATAATCTGTTACAGCGATGACGCATACGTGGTGATGCACACAAAACCGGCGTTGTCACCATCATCAAGTACATATTAAGTTTGTGTAATCATATGACTTACCGGTATACTAATTACCATATTACAATCAATGGAAATGTAAGTAGACACAGATGATTGACAGCACCACCCTCGATCAGATTATTGCCATCCACCAGGCCGCTCGCCCCACCGTCATCGAATACGCCGGCGCCGGCAGTCAAGCATTGTGGTGGTTACATAGTGTGGCCGGCTCGTCACGTACCATCCTCGAAGCCACTGACCGTTATTCACGCAATTCAATGGTAGATTTGCTCAAGCAACAACCAGCCCAATTCGTCAGCCAAGCCACCGCAGTCGCTATGGCTCACGCTGGCTATCGCCGTGCCATGGACTTGAGTAACAATGCAGCCGTCGTTGCCTTGGCGTGTACGGCCACCATTGCCACCGACAGGGTCAAGTTTGGTAATCACGGCTGTTGGGTCACCACCCGTGACCAACACCACATCATCAGCTATGGCTTGACGCTCAGCAAGGGCGTCCGCGACCGCAGTGGCGAAGAAGCAGTGATTAGTACCTTACTCGTTCAGGCCTTGGCATATGCCGTGGGCGTCATCCCTGCCGTTATCCTCGATTTACGCCCCGATGAACGCATCGAAATCATCACCACCCCCTGCCACGATGTGCTGGGTGATTTGGTGCGCGGCGCGACGCCGATTGTCGAATATCAATCGGCAACCAATGATTTTGTCACCAAAACCATCAGTAACGCCACGATTTTGTCGGGGTCATTTAACCCCATCCATAACGGCCATCGTGAGTTGTTGGCCACGGCTATGCGCATGAGTGGCCAAGTCGGCTATTGCGAATTGAGTGTTATTAACGCCGACAAGCCAGCCCTGCTTTATAGCGTCATCTCACAACGAGCAAGTCTATTCACCGCATCGCCAGCACTGATTTTGACCCGAGCGCCACGATTCATCGACAAAGCCGCCTTGATGCCCGGCTCGACTTTTGTGCTCGGCTACGACACCGTGGTGCGTCTGCTCAACCCCAAATACTATCCCGATGGCGATGTGAGTGGTAGTTTGGCGCAAATCGCCCAACACGATTGTCGCTTCATTGTGGCTGGACGCATTACCGATGACGGCGTATTTCATTCGTTTGATGCACAGATTGTCCCCAGTGAATGGCGCCACTTGTTTACGGCAATTGATGAGCAAACCTTCCGCAACGATGTGTCGTCCACTGCAATTCGGAGCATGTAAAAGACGAATGAAGTGTGCATTCATAGATAACGTAGCCTGCTGCGTCGTTACGCATATGCAGACAACGTCTCTGCGTCCTGCGTGTACCCTGTGCAAGATAAAGAAAACAGGATTTTGTCAGCACAAAAAATGAAATTTCGGTATACTTCAAATATATTACGGTGAATATTGAAGATTGCACATCATAATGGAAGAATCGTTTTCAATCGAATTAGAGCGCCTCGCTGATGAGCAACTCCAAGATGATGATCATGCCGCCCGCCGCATACGATGCGAACGTGTCTGTGATATCGCCGTCGCAGGGGGGATTAGTAGTGGCGCTGACTATTATTATGCCGCCGTGGTATTGCTCCATGGCGAGACTCCCGAAGAATTCGCCACGGCCTTGCATTTTGCGCGGACTGCGTCTCATCAGCATGACCCACGCGCCTGGTCAGTAGTGGCCGCCACTTGGGATCGCCTGTTGATTGCCAAACGCCGACCACAACGCTTCGGCACCCAATTCATCCGCGTCGACGGCCAATGGGGGCTAGGGCCCGTCGACGAGCAGGTCAGTGACGCCGAACGGGCTTTTTATGGGGTGCCCCCACTCTGGGTACAACGCAAAAGCGCTGCTGCCCTGCAACGCTATGATGAACGATAATCGCCACCAACGCAGTTGCATTGGTGGCGATGGATGTATTTGCACACATTCTCTATTGGGGCGATGGTTCTTCGTCTTCACGCAAAATATACCCCACCCCGCGCACCGTATGAATCACGCGGGTTTCACCGTGCGCTTCGAGTTTTTGCCGTAAATAACGGACATACACCTCGATAATGTTACTCTCACCACCAAAGTCATAGCCCCACACCCGGTCATAAATAATATCGCGCGTCATCACTTGTTGGGGGTGCCGCATAAACAATTCAAGCAATTCGTATTCTTTGGCGGTTAATTCGACACGCCGCCCTTGAATCATGGCTTCGTGGGCCGCTACATCCATCTGGATGGGACCATAGCGCAACGTCGACCCCGCATTGCGCCCTTGCACCCGGCGGAGCTGGGCTTTGATGCGCGCCAATAACTCTTCGAAGGCAAACGGCTTGACCAGATAATCGTCGGCACCTACCTCGAGCCCTTGGACGCGGTCGGGCACGGCATCGCGAGCGGTCAACATGATGATAGGCACGTCTGAAGCAGTACGGATGCGCCGCGCTACTTCAAAACCGTCGATTTTGGGGAGCATCACGTCGAGCACGATGACATCGGGTGGGCGTTCACGGGCGGCAATCAAGGCGGCATGCCCGTCGGCGGCGGTTTCGACCACAAATCCTTCGAAGCTCAAGCCGCGCCGCAAATAACCGGCTATCTCGGGTTCATCTTCGACAACTAATATCCGTTGTGACATAGGGGTTCCTTTCTGTGTATCACGGTTACTCAGCCCACACTGCAAATTCCCCGGGGCCGAGTGGGACCATTGCGCCACCGTCGAGTGCTTGGGCTTGGATGATGGTCGTCGTCACCGTCAACAACCACTGTCCATCACGACTCCATGGCGAAATGTGATAGGCATCAAAATAACGAATATAGCCAACATTCATATCACTCGGCGTAAAAGCCTGCAAAGAACGTTGCTGTAGATCGGCGAGGCTGACGATGTTCCAGCGTAATTGTTGGTCATCGACGACGGTAATCATGGCGATTTGGCGGGCATCGGGTGACCACCACGCCGCCAGTGGTGCATCGGTGGTAACGGTGGTCAGCTTGCCGTCAGCCCATACCCGTAGCACACGATCATCAACACGTGAGGCAATGAACGCGATGGCATTGCCTTGCGGGGCGCGCATCAAGCGCACCGTCGCTAACCCTTCTTGGGCAATCACGGTGCGGGTACCATCGAGCATTTGATGCACAATTTCTGCGGGTGGTTGAGCGAGTGCATCGGCTTGGGGAGTCGGGTCGGCCACATAATAAAACCCCGTCCCCGCGGCATCCCATTGCGGTGCTTGGAAGTCGGCTGGGTCGTTGTACGTCTGCACCACGCTTTGGGTGGTCACATCATACACCCCTACCACCCCACCGTCGCGACCAATCCCACCAATATGCATCAACAATGCCGTACTATCGGGGCGCCAATCCAGATACGCCGGCAATCCTTGCGCAATAGTCATAGCAGGGCGAGTGGCATCACTGGCTACCACCACCGTTGCCCCGGTGCCATCCAACAAAAACGCAATCCAGCGCCCGTCAGGTGACCACTGTAATGCAATCGGGAAGTCGGTGTCAGAGGTGTATACATCGCGCAGTTGCCCATCAGCCAACGAAACCACTGACACTGCGAGGACGCTACTCGTCTGACGCACAAATACCACTTTTTGGCCATTGGGTGAAATACTAGGGAGCGCAAACCCTTGCGCAACTGCATCGCTCCGCAACACCGTCGTCTGCCCAGCGTAATGGTATTGCAACTCTCCCGCAGCAGTTACTGCAACCCAGGCTGGGGGCGAATTAGTGGCAACGGGTTGTGACGCCGACGAAAAACCATAGGTGCGTAGTGACCATGCCACAATGCCGGCAGTAGTCACCACCACAACACTCATAATAATGATAAAAATTAGTAGTAATCGTTGGAGCATTTTTTCTCCTAGACACGTTTTATTTTTTTGAGTATACACCGCTACCATGGGAATTTGATGAGAATGCACGCTACAGCATCACACACTCTGCATTGTAGTGCTGAGAGCAGTCGTATTTGATGTAAGATAACCCATAAATCGCATAGTTCCTGGAGCAGTCATGTTACTCCTGTTGCACGCCTTCCCACTCAATCATACGATGTGGCAACCCCAAATCGACGCACTCGCCCCAACCACCCCACTCCTGGCCCTCGATTATGCCGGATTTGGGGCATCACAGTGGCACCCCACCACCCCACCCGATGCCCGCCACATCGACGACGTCGCCGCCAATATCATTGCCGAGCTCGATCGACGGGGCATCGCCCAAGTCGCCGTGGCGGGGCTGTCGATGGGTGGTTATGTCGCGTTAGCGCTGTGGCGCATCGCTCCCCAACGCATCACCGGCCTCGCTATCTGCAATAGTCGCGCCAGTGGCGATGACGCCGCCAGCAAAGCAGCCCGGGTACGCAATGCCCACATCGCCCGTGCCCAAGGGGCGGTCGCTCTTACCGATGTGATGATGCCCCGCCTACTGTCACACTACGCCAGCCCCGCACTCGTTGAGCAGGTACGCGATTTGGGGAGCCAGGCCGATCCCGAAGCGATGGCCAACGCCATGCTGATGATTGGCGAACGCCCCGACGCCACGGCCCTTTTGCCCACCATCACCGTTCCCAGCCTAGTCATCGGTGCCACCGACGACCCCATCATCTCCGTCAGTGAGAGCCAAGCCGTCGCCGCCGGCCTACCCGATGCCCAGTGTCTGATTTTGCCGCAATGTGGGCATCTGAGTAATCTCGAATACCCCAGCCAATTTACGGTAGCGTTGCAATCGTGGTTGCAGCGCATTCGTTAA
>DBCF01000290.1:16415-16809 GCA_002292925.1 Roseiflexaceae bacterium UBA965
GAGGCGTTCGGGGCGATTTTCCACGGCGAGTTGACATGTGCTTGTTGTAAACATCGTTGCGTGTACGCCGTGGAGTAATCGCCCTTACGCGTTGACTTCCGACGTCACTTCATTCTTCCGACTTCATGCTTCCTACTTTGTTTATCTCGCACAGAGCACGCGGAGGACGCGGAGGCATCCCCTGCAGAGGCATTTTCAATTTTCAATGCTCGTCATCAACAATCGTCGCCAGATAATCATCGAGGGTTTCGGCGCGGCGAATCAGCTTCAACTCACCTGTAGCGGTATGCAGCACTTCGGCGCAACGTAATTTGCCGTTGTAATTAAATCCCATGGCGCGGCCGTGGGCCCCCGTATCGTGGATGACCAGCACATCGCCGGCATCAATCGGCGG
>DBCF01000062.1 GCA_002292925.1 Roseiflexaceae bacterium UBA965
CTCATCAATGCCTTAACCAGCCTTGATTACAAATTTGATTTTTCCCCGTTTGCACCGGTCGTCATCGCGTTTATCGGGTTCACGTTGTTTGCCTTATTTCTCGGTGCCAAAGGGTTGCCCGATGCAACCACGTTGCACAATTACGCCAAATTTTTGTTGGGGATTTTGGTGATGTTTGTGGTGCTCGACACCATCAAAAGCGAAGCCGATCTGCGCTGGGCCTTTCGTTTGTTGTTAATTGGTGGCACCATCTCTGCGGTGATTGGGTTAGTACTGTATGTGATTCCGGCCACCATTTCGCAACAATTTTTGGTGTTGTTTGGGCGCATCGGCTACCCCACCAGTGGCCGGATTTTGCGCTATGTCGAGGATGATACAAGTGGGCTGATGCGCGCCATCGGGCTGTGTGTCGACCCCAATAGTTATGGCGGCATGTTGGCACTTATCGGGGCTGTGGCTGCCACCCAGTTGATTGTGGCGCGGCCGGTGTTTGCACGGCGCACGATTATTATCATTACCACGATTATCGTGGTGGCCCTCTTTTTGACTTTTTCACGAGCGGCCCTCGGTGGTTTAATCATCGCGGCGATTTATGTGGCCACCGTGCGCTATCGCCGGTTGTGGTGGTTGATTATCGGCAGTGGTATCATTGCCACCATTTTGTTGGTATTTGTGGGGATTGGTGAGCAGTTTGTCAATCGCGTAGTCCAAGGCGTGCAGTTCCAAGACCGTGCCAATCAAATGCGCCTGGCCGAATACAACAACGCCATCGCCGTCATCCAAGCCTATCCGTTTTTTGGGATTGGCTTTGGTAAAGCGCCCGACATCGATTTGGTGGCCGGGGTATCGAGTATTTATCTGGCCATTGCCCAACGCATCGGTCTCATCGGGTTATTGGCGTTTTTGGGGTTGATGGCTAGTCTATTTATACAAAGCTGGCGCAGTTTGGGGCTGGCCGTGGCCCAAAACGACGAAGTCCATGCTAGTTGGTTGATTGGCTTACAAGCAGGGGTGGTGGCTGCGCTGGCGGTGGGATTGCTTGATCACTATTTTTTCAATATTGAATTTAGTCATATGACGGCATTGCTGTGGTGCACCATCGGCTTAATGCTGGCCGTCGCCCGCAATAGTGCCCAACCAAGCGAGGGGGTATGACACCGTTTGTGATTGGTATCGCTGGGGGGAGTGGGGCCGGCAAAACCACTATCGCCCAACAAATCATCGACCAGATTGGTGACCATGCCATTGCATGGTTGCCCTATGATGCTTATTATTGTGATTTGGGGCATCTGACCATGGCCGAACGCCAATCGGAAAATTTCGACCACCCTGATGCCTTTGATACTGAACTATTCATCAGGCACCTCGACCAACTCATTGCCGGCCACCCCGTCACCTTGCCCAATTATGATTTTGTGCAATATACGCGGGTGGGAGGAGGGCAAATCGTGCAACCGAGGCCGATTATTATGCTCGATGGGATTTTGTTGTTTGTGGCGGCGGCGGTACGTGCCCGCATGCAATTACGGATTTTTATTGAAGTGGCCGACGACATTCGCCTGCTCCGACGAATTTTGCGTGATACCCAAGAGCGCGGCCGTAATGTTACATCAGTTTGCCAGCAATATTTGGCGACCGTGCGCCCCATGCACCACGCCTTTGTAAAACCATCACGTAGCTATGCCGACTTGATTATTCCGGGAGTCAACGATGTCACACCGGCAGTCAATCTAATTACCAATCATATTCGTCAATTACTGAGCATGACTCCAAACGGAAAAGAGGGAACATGACGATTATTCATCCCTTTCCCCCCACGCTTGCCAATAATCCCTACCTCGATGAGCTCTATCGCGTGTTGGAGCCACATTTCACCATTGATCGGCGCTCCCCGCGCCGCGCCATCCCTGCCCTATTATTTGGGCGGGGGGCACGAATTTTGCACTTGCATTTTTTTGATGAAGTGGTGCAACGCCCAGCCAAATTCACCACCTGGTTCCGCTATGTCATGTGGATTATGTTGTTGATGCTCTTGCGCTGGCGGGGAGTCACCATTGTCTGGACGGTCCACAATGCCACACCCCACGAATGTCTCCACCCAGATATTGCGCGCCGCACCACACAGCACGTCCTCAACCAATGCCACGCCGTCACGGCGCATCATCACGCCACCCGCACCCTGCTCATTGAGCATTACCACACGCCGACGCCCATCAGCGTAATACCCCACGGCCACAATGAGCACCCTTTTGGGATGATGCCATCTCATCAGCTTGCCCGCCAACAACTCGGGTTGACCCTCGATGCTCCGTTGTTGCTCTATCTCGGTATGATTCGGCGCTACAAAGGAATCGAGACCTTGATTGATGCCATGGAGTTACTCCCCCATGCCCACCTAGTAATTGCCGGTCATGCAGCTGACACCGTTTATCTCTCTGAAATCCATCAGCACACGGCCCGCCGCATCAACGTCACCATCCGGCCGCGATTTTTGCCTGATCACGAAGCTGCCCAATATTTAGCCGCCTGCGATTTGTTGGTACTGCCCTATCGTTCGATTACCACGTCGGGAATGTTGGTAGCGGCCCAAGCCGCAGGGATTATCTGCGTCGTCCCAAACCTCCCCCCATTACTAGAGCAAGTGCGTGACGGCATCACGGGGTTTGTATTCCATGCCGACAATAGCACGTCATTGATTCACACCATTGAGCGGGCCCTTGCCCACCCCAACCGTAGCCAAATTGGCAGCGCCGCCCAACGCTCACTGGCAAATCATAGCTGGTCACAGATTGGTCAACAATTCATCACCTTGTTTACCCAACTCACGTCACAACCATGACCACACCACAGGTATCGCTCATTCTGGTGACCTACAATAGTGCAGCACTGTTAGCTGATTTTGCGGCAGCATTGGCGTGTGACAAAAACATGCCTAGCTACGAACTCATCGCCGTTGATAATGCCTCGCATGATACGCCGTGGCACCAATTACCCGGCGCCACATGGATTGTGCTCCCCACCAACATCGGCTATGGTGGCGCCTGCAATCGCGGTGCGGCGCAAGCCACTGGAACATATCTCATCTTTCTCAATCCCGATATTGCGGTGCGTGAGGGGTGGTTGCACCAGCTCATCGCCCATCTCGAGGCCCACCCCGAGGTAGCCTGTATTGCCCCCGAAACACTCTACCCCGGCGAGCAGCGCACGTTACACGCCGGCATCGCCGACCGCCCAACCCTACCTGGCGCAGCCTTGATGATGCGCCGCACCGATTGGGTAGCACTGGGGGGATTCGACGAAGCGATTTTTTTGTATTGGGAAGACACTGACTTATGTTGGCGGGCCCAACAAACTGGTCGCCGCACGGTAGTAGCCTGTGACACGGCCATTGATCATACCCGCGGCGGTAGTGGCGGCGGCAGTAGTCGCTGGATCCACCACTACATCCGCAACGGCATTTATGCCCACCTCAAAACACAATCTTGGCCGAGCATTGGCTGGTTTGTGCTTCGCCAAATCATTGCCTGGCCGTGGCGGGCAGTGCGCCGCCAACCCCAACAGTTGGCTAAGGCATTGTGGTGGAATCTCACCCGCTTACCCCAGACACTCGCGCTCCGGCGCACGATCCGGTCACCCAAAAAATAACTCCCTCGCAACGGCAAAGAGGAGTCATACCGAATCGGTATGACTCCTCTTTTTTATCGCGTACATTTCGTCTGTTTATGGCGTTGGATACGCCGTGCCCCATACCGTCGGTTCTCGCGGTGTTGGATACGCCGTCAACGTACCTGCAATGCGCGTACTTGCCACCGATGTGGCAGTCAAGCCCGCAACGCTCGTCGCAGTAGCAGCGACATTTGTGGCGGCTTGACTACGATAGGTAGCAGTTAAGGTTTGGATACCCCAGGTGGGGCTCATTTTGGCCAAAATCGTACGGGTAATAATCAACGGAGTACGCGTTGTCATATTAGTTATCGGTGTCATCGTTACAGCCTTTGTTTCGCTCACATATGCCGTACTCGTATATGTATTCGTCCGTGTGGCTGTCCGTGTCGCTGTATATGTCGTATATGGTGGCATCGTCGGCGTTCTTGTTATAGCCAAACGCGTTTTGCTAGGGTTCATCGTCGGGGAGCGCGTCTGAGATCGCGTAACCGTAAAGGTCTGCGTAATGGTAGGGCTTCTTGTGCGATTTGGCGTCAGCACTGCGGTTAAAATCGGACTCGGTGGGGTAGTGCTGTTATACATCAATCCGATGGTTGTTTGTAACAAGGCGGTGTTGTAGATCATCACGTCATCGACCCAGCCAGTAAACCCAGTTACCGTACTCGTTGCCGCGTCAGAAGCCCGCCCAATCACCAATGGTCCAGCACCCGTATAGGTGGTACCTATTGCCATAACTGGCACTTGACCATCCACATACAACGTCAGGGCTTTGGTCGTGCCGTCAAAGCTACAGGTATACTGATGCCAATTCATATCACTCGCCACAGTAGCCGTGACTTCGGTCGTATTTACACGACAAAACGCATTCTCAGTGGCATTAAAGCCCATCGTTGCGCGATTTGCACCGCTCCCTTGCGTCACAATCACTTTGGCAGCACTCGCTGTTGCCCCACGCTTTGCCCAATATGCGATGGTAAATCCTTTATTGAGGGCAACGATACTATCGCTGTACTGCAGTTGTTCACTACCTGTAAATTGCAGTGCTTCTTCGTCATGTGTTTGTAGGCTGACAATTGGGCACGCGAAGCTATTGACACACAATAATTGTGACCAATTTGGTGAAATCCCCTGGATAACTAGATCTTCAAAACTCGCATCGGCAATATGATTTGTTGCTGGCATTGTGGCATACCCTTGTAATTCACTATTGGTGAGTACGCGGTTATACACAATGAATTCATCGAGTGAACCAGACAATCCAGGCATTGTATCATAGCGTTGCCCGAGGATAATCGGCGATGCAGGCGCGGTAAACGCCCCACCAGCAATGTCTTGCGCAATCAGTTGGCCATCACGGAACAATTGCCGTACCAGCGTGGTTTTGTCGAAGGTACAGGCATAATGGTGCCAATTGGTATCGGTATACCACGTGACACTGCGCAAATCATCGCCAAAGAAACTACAGTAGACGCGGTTTTCACTATCAAACCCCATCGTGAGATACTGACGAATCGTAGCAAGTTTGCCAATACTCACCGCTACATCTGCCGATTGGCTACTATCACGACGCAACCAATAACTCACCGTAAACGAGGTACCGGCTAAATTCACAGTGGTATTACTCGTCAATTCATCGCTCCGCGTCGGGGCAAAGTCAATGCTCTGTTTATTGGCTCCATTTAGATCGCTCTGTGGGCACATCCGTGACGTGACACATTTATAAGGTCCAGCGACACCAACAAATTGCAATGGTGAGCCCACATTATTCATAGGGAACCAGCCAATTTGGTTGGCAAGCAACTCATTACTCACTTGACGGGCAGTTGGGGTGGGGAATGTCATTGGCGTCTGCGTTGGGATACGCGTTTTGGTGGGAGTACCTGCAGTGAGGGCACTCCCATCAGTAATCACTGCAATTTTGTCCGCGCCTGCCACAATTGCAACGGCGTTTTTGTTGCTGCCAATCGTCGTGAGTGTACTGGTAGTATTTGCCGGTAATATACCCCATGCCACCACGCGATTATCACTGTCCAATGCCACGCTCATACGATTACCCGCAGCAATTGCAACCACATTGGTTTGGGCACTATAGGGGACATCAGCTTGACCAACATCGGTTTGTTCTGCCCCCCACGCCACCACCCGACCATCACTGCGTAACGCCAAAATATGATACTGACCAGCAGCGATTTCGCTGACACCCTCTGCCGCCACCGGAATCGACAACAATCCTTCACTGTTGTCTGCGGCCCATACAAGTACTTTGCCATTTGCAAGCAACACTACCGCATACGTAGGGCCTGCAGCGATATGGCGGACGGGTCCTGGTACACCAATACTAAATTGATTCGACCACACCCGCCCATCTGCAGTCATGACCATCAAATGACCACCATTGACCGCTATTTCGACAATGTTTTGCGTGAAAAATGCCGGCACTACAGGTGCAGTATTACCCCATACAACCAGCGTATGGTCACGTTTGAGTACCGCACCAAATCCCGTGCCTAAACCGAGTTGTTGCACGTTTGTTTTGGCGGCGTCTGGGAGTGTTTGGGGAGTAATCCCGGCAGATTGATTGAGCGTCACCGTATTGTCGCTGTGCACAATGCCAATCGTATCGCTCGTCACTGCAAGGCTACTTATATTGGCAGCACTTACGGCAGGAATATCACCAAGTGTCCATACCGTCGCACGAAACGCAGTCAATGATCCATAAGTCGGCAACAATGGGTTGCGGCTCACTGGAAATTCAGAGGGGGTAATTGTCGGTGTATTGCTATTTGCCACATCGACTGCCAACGCAATACTAAAATCCATGCCCCCGGTAACTTGAAATGGAGTCAGCAAATTACTCGGTGACGTCGTTTGGCCATCACCATTTAATCCCCATGCCATGATTTTCCCAGTGGTTGTCACCCCCATTACATGATAACTCCCTGCACCAATCCGCTGAAATACCGCATCAGGGATATTGTCTTGTCCTGAAGAAACCGTCCCAAACACCACGACTTGACCATTCGGTTGTAATACGACCGTATTGCCATTCATCGCCACCACATCTATTCCTTTAATGGATGTGGTAATTTGGGTTTGACCAAATTGATTCCGCCCCCACGCTACCACACTGCCATCACGCATCAGCACCGCAGTATGCCAGCCACCTGCAGAAACTTTGATGACACTGCGCAACAACGGTTGATTTAATTGCCCATAACTATTATCCCCACCGCCTATTACCGTTCCATCACGCAACAATGCCATTGAGTGGCGCGCCCCTGCAGTAATCTGCACCACATTGGCCCACGTGGCGGTGGCAGTCACCTGACTATAATCGTCACTTCCCCACGCCACCACACTCCCATTTGCACGGAGCGCAAGGGTGTGATTCATCCCTGCAGCCAACATCACCACCCGTAGCGGGTTGGTGGTGTCGCGGGCAATCAACAAATCACTCGGCACATTCGTTTGCCCGTAGGCGTTTTCGCCCCACGCCACCACCTTGCCATCACTGCGCAACACCACCGCATGATGGGCACCTGCGACCACTTGAATAATTGAGTTCGTGGCTGATATTGGCACTGTCCGGATGAGACTCGGCCCACCCCATACACTTAATTTGCCTGGTGGGTTGATTTCTCTGGGGAACCGCAACGTAAACGGTGCCACCGTCACCGTCGGGGTTGATCCATTACTCACTATATCAATCGATTGCAACGCCACACCAGCGCTATGGCTCGGATGCATCCCAAGTTGCAACATACGGCTGGGCATTGTAATCGGCACACTACTCCCACTCCGAGCCATCGTCATCACTTGACCAGTACGGCGCACGATACCAATGCCCCACTTCGCCACTTCAATAGTGCGCATGGCACTCATATTCGGCACAAAAATACAAGGACAACCACTCGAGGCACTACTAATTACCGTAGCCGTACTATCAGGTATCAGCGTCGCCACATCCCCCCAAATGATTAGTTGATTATCGCTGCGTAGTGCGGCATATACCCCCCCTTGTGCAAAGACCCGCACCACATCACTGGCCGCACTAAGCGGTATCGTCATGTTCTTGCCCCAGGCATACAATGCACCGCTATTGGTCAAGGCAAACGATACATCGCTCCCCGCGGCCACTGCGACGACGGTTTTGCCCGTGAGCGCAGGGGGAATTGCCCGTTGTATCGCTTGCCCACCCGTCACCAGCACCGTCCCATCACTACGCAACAATACGGTATGGCGGTCTCCAGCAGCAATCTGCACCACATTGGTCGGCAATGTCACCGTAGGCGACAATACATTCGATGCAGGAGCCCCCCACATCACCACATTGCCGTTATTTTTCAACGCCACACTATGAGTAATCCCCACGCTAATCTGAACCACATCGCTCAGACTCGCAGGAATAGTCAATTCACCTTTGAGATTGGTGCCCCAACCGACGACTCTACCTGTGGTCATCAATGCCAAGGCGTGATGCCCTCCCATGGCAATCTGGGCCACATTACTTGTGGTAATGGCGGGGATGCGTTGCAGGTTTGCATAGGTATTCCCCCAGACAATTGCCTGTCCGTTTACTGCAGGTGCACTGCGTTGGGGCGTCGGTAATACCATAATTCGTTGATTGAGTGCATGCGTAAATTGCACAGTCAGCATCAATCCACACATGATGAGACACGTCACAATGATGAGGTAGTGTTTTTTCATGATGGTATTCCTTAACGACCTGTACCAGTTGGCACAGTAGTTGATACATCTTTGGTCAAAAACGGTGCAAACACACGATGATACGTCCGAATCGTATTAAACGTGCCCGTATAAATCGTGCTCCCTGCGCCGTTTGTCGCAGTAATGATGTAACGGTAGCGCCTGCCTGGAATCAACCGATCAACCATAACTTGGCCAAACTGCGCATCTATTGAGGCAATTAGCCTGTTGTAGCGTAATGCAAATGGACTCGCTGGCATCGCTATCATCTGCGTGTCGTTGAACGCCAGTGCGACTGCACAACACGATGTGTTTGCGGTATGAGTACCCCAGACCACCACCGTACCGTCACGCCGAACCGCCGCACTCGCGTTAGCCGCCGCCACCACATACAACGTATTTGTCGCCGAAATAGGCACCGTCGTCTGCCCCACATCATTGGCACCCCACGCTATCACACTCCCGTCATCACGCAATGCGAGTGTGTGATTATTGCCCACCGAAATTTGGGTAATCCGTGATGTGGCAGAAATCGGCACTGTTGACTGATTCAGGTCGTTTTTGCCCCATGCCACCACGCTACCGTCTTGGCGCAGTACCACACTGAAATCATCCCCCGCACCAATTTGGACTGCGCCCATGATGCCAATTGCCGTAGGTGTGATGATATGGGTGTCTGTGATAGTGGACGAGATTTCTTGTTGGTCGTTACTCCCCCACGCATACACTTGTCCCGATTGCATGATGGCCAAATTATGATCACGCCCGGCATCGATCGCAGTGGCAAGTCCAGGCAAGGGTACCGTCGTTATTTGCGTCTGCGAAATCACAAAAGTGGACGTAACTACATTGGACTCTACTACAGTAGTCTCGCCATCTTGTGTAGCCGTGACTACTTGGGTTTCTGTAAGTATTAGCGTTGCAGATATTGGCGTATATTCATTCACCACACCATCGATTCCGAGTGTGAGCAAGCGTTGTGTTGTGGTGATTTGTGTCCCCATCGAAATTTGGGCCACATTTGTAATCACATTCGTAATCGTCATCGTGTTGGTTGTAGTCAACGGCCATGTATACACCGAACCGTCGTTACTCAGCACCGCTGCCAACGTATTGTCTATTTCGAGTTGTTGCAATATTTGATTTTGCAAACTCGCAGGAATGAGTGCTTGTGCGGCACTGTTTTTTGTACCATCACGATTAAACGCAAATACAGTTGTATTTGTGACTGGCGTAGTTGCATCACTGTCAAGGATGACTTTAGTAGATATATCGGTAATATCACCACCGGTATCGATGGCATAGTCCAATTTCATTACAGTATTCATACCCGTCACCGGTAATTCAACGCGGTCAATCACCGGCTTCGTAATCGTATCAATCACAAAATTATATGCGTCACTGGTCCACTGATTACCAACCGCATCACGCACCACAAACTGCACGGCATACGTCCCTGCCGCCAAATTTCTTGGTACATATTCGAGCGTCCATTGATGACTCACTGCGTCTACTGGCACGCTATATGAATCAATTAACCCTGCTTGGCTATAAATATTTGCTTCAATCGGTTGTGGCACACCAACATCCGCTACCGTTCCTTGGAAAAGATCATACATCGTACCTGGTAAGAGTTTTTCTGCATTTTGGGTAACGCTCGTGGTCGGGGCTGTCGTATCAATATTGAATGTTACCCGTTGCATCGGTCCTGCATTGCCCGCTTGATCCACCGCCCACACCAGCAAATCCCGTGCAACACCATCACTATTCGCCGTATTAGTCACAGTATATTTCCACGGAATCGATTGATTGACGGCATTCGTATTGACAGTAAAACTCAACCGCGCATAGGTAATCGTCCCTTGGACTTGGTTGGTGTTGCGATCGCATGCCAATACATTCCATGTACCGTTGATTGGCTCACCAGCAAACGTAGATAATTGACCATCAGGACGGGTATCGATTACGGTGCTCGTAAGTGCCGTGGTACCGGTAATGTCCATCGTACTTTGGGTCGCATCATCATCAAAACTCACAACGAGATTCTGGGCCATGTTACGGGTGATGGCATTCCACAACGGCACCAACGTCCCCGACGGTGAACGCACCCACAAATCAACTTCATGCACCGCATCATGTGCAACAATCGTATCGACACGTATGGTACTGACCCGTTGGATGTCACCATTGGTCACCGTAATCGGGTAGCCCGTATAACTATCGACGTCATTGCCTGCACATGGCTGCACCGCAATCGGCACCGTTGCAGTAACCGTCGTGCTATACGTATCGGTAGTGGTCGGAAGTTCCGATTGGGTGGCACTATCACATCCGCCCATTTGTGCATCACAGACCATCACACTCACGGCATTGTTGGTATCACTCACCAACCCACTGATTGCGATATTACTCCCACCCACTGCTGGTGCATTTATCAAATCAATCGTCAGTTGGTCGAATGCAATACTCGGGGTGCTACGGTCCACGGTCATCACATACCAGGTGCTCCAGTCACGCAACTGCCCATAACTATCACTCGCACGCACACGATAGCGAACTGTACTCGCATTCGTAGGGACAAACACGCTACACTGCCAACGCCTATTTGTGGCAGCTCCACAATTTACCGCGCGCGCTACAAGAGAACTATCAATCAGGTATTCCATTGCCACTGCCGGCACTGCCGAATCATCGCTTACGCTCCCACGCAATACAACCGTCCCAGCCTTGACCGCAGCCTGACGATCAGGCAATATTTGGCTGGGGGGGGCACTGTCGACACGCACAGCAGCATTCAACCATTCCACCGTTCGAGTTGGCATCGTGTCACTGTTGACGACTTCATCCGTCAAACGTACTTCGATTTTGGCGATATTACCGGTACGAATGCGGTCACTCGCCGATGCTTGGGCTTTGTTGGCATCGATTTTGGCAAGCAATATCAATCGCTTAGTCGAATTTGCCGCAATCGGACCAAACTTCACCACTTGATAATCACGCAGCCCAGTGGCATTAAGTGCCGTCGTATAGCTGTAATTGCCACTACTGATAATGCCTTCTGAGGCAGTCGCATTATCCGCACTCGTCAACCAAATGGCCCCATAGGTTTGCACAATTCCATAGAGTGGTTTGGTCGCACGATTACTCGGATTTTTGATCTGCAATGTATACGTCACCATCGAACCCGAACCGACATATGGTGCCTGACTACTTGTCATGGTATTTGCGAAACCTTCGAGCAACGCAGTACCAGCACTCCCACTATTTGTTAATTGCGCTACGGCCACACACCAAGCCTCATTCGGGATTGCCGTACACAAATCGGTCGTTTCACTAATTGCTTCAGCGATAGCATCGGGATCGGTGTTTGCAAAATTGTCGGCAATCGTATTGCGTGACACACCATTTGGTGTGCTCGTCAACGATGCCACAATCTGAGTCGTATCCGGGTTTACTGCGGTAGTCCGTGGACACATATTGTCGCCCAGTGCCGGCCAACCATAGGCATTAATCAACGGGGTAATGGCGATTTTTCGGGCGCCTTGGTCAGCCAAAATCGGATTCGTGGTGGGGAATGTCGCCCATGGCAACAATTTGTTCTCTTGGGTCGCCATTGCCACCAAGCCAAATTTTTAGGTGCGGTCATAGATGACGGCACTAAACGGCACTCGGATATCCGTCTGTTTGGTTCCGTTCGTCACGCCATAACTATATTCTGGGACAAATCCGGTGTTTTCCCAGATGCTCCCGTTCCACTTCAGCAATGCAATCGTTGTGCCGTTTTGGACATGGACGACATAGTCCGCACCTTCTACACTACCAACCCTGCCACCACGTTGCGCACTTATTAATCGCTGATACAAAGAATTAATCGAGGCTGCCAAATTCAGCGGCTTGCCATTGACACCACGTGCAGCCGAATTAATCGGCAGTGTCACAAAGGCGTCACCGGTTGCCACACTTTGGTCGGTAGTTTGGACAAAATTACTCGGGCGATATGCGGCAATTGTCCCGCCTGCGATGGTATCGAGATAGATAAACAGATCACCATCACTCTCCCAGTCCGCACCTTGCCAATTCATCCGCAAAGACTGACTATCCCATGTGGTCGCAAATTTTTGCACCCCTTTGGATAGCACAGAACGACTATCGCTCCCGAGGGTAGCACAACCATTATTGAGCCAGCCACGATAAACATTATTGGGGTCACTATCGATGAATGTATAGTCTGGTGTAGTAGCATTATCGACATATATCGTCGGTAAGCGGCTCACACTCTCATTGTCGAGTGCATCACGCAACCGTATGCCTGCACTCACTCGGCTCGCCTCAATCGTCTGGAGTGTGCTGGTACGCAACGCAGTCGCAGTCACCGTATTGCTCAACACCATCGTTCCCGTCACTGTTTGGACGGTGTACTCCAACTGACGCAATGCAACTGCAGACTGATCATTAATTTTCGTCCACGAAACGTTCAAATCAAGTGGCACCGTACGAGTCACCGCCATACCATCAGTCAACGGCTTCATCGCACCTTTAATCAACGCATTTATGCCACCGTTGACCAACTGTGGTGCCGTTGTGTCGATATTCACCACCACATCACGTGTCGTTTTGCGGCGTGCCACGTCAATTGCGATAACCCGCAACGACATCGATGTTTGGGTGATCGTTGCCGCTGGATAAAACACCTTGACTTGCATGACGTGATTATTGGTCACATACGAAAACGGCAAGATTGAATTATCGCTCAGATTAATAATCTGTAGGTTCGGTAAATCATTATCGTCAGTAATCACCATCCCAACCGCCAAATAACCATCGACGAGTTTGTTTACGCCAACAGTCGTATCCACTAATTGAATTTGTGGTGCTTGTAGATCAACAGTAAAGGTATAGACTGCAGAACTAACCACTGGCGAACCGCTATTATCACGCATCACACTATTCATGGAGTGAGTACCGGCACCAATAGTCAATGGGAATGAAGTTTCTACTGACTGCAACGTACTACTCACTGGAGCAGTCCACATCGTGCCCACATCTACCCCATCAACTTGCATCCCAATCGAGGCTATCCCTGCCGGGGCTTGTGCCCGGACGCCAATCAATTGATTGGTTGCCGTGTAGACATTTGCTTGATTGATAATCAATACGTCTGATAACTCAGGCGTGCTCCGCGACAAGCGGGGCGTACTACGGGTAGTTGCCATTTGCACACTACAATTTGCCGCCCGATCACAGGCCCGCGTGGCTAAACGACGATCACTAATTTGATACCCCGTCAACGTCGCCGTATTCGCCTGATTAGCCAATAACAACACATTATTGTTGAGTGCGGCAATTTGCGTGGCACCAGGGCTGGCAAACAACGTATCACTCCGTAACGTGGCAGTCATGGCGGTGGTGTTCACCATCGAAATACGATTATTTCGGGTGTTTTCGCCATCAGTACTCAGTATCAACAAATCGTCGTTGAAATACGGTACGACATCTTTGATACGATACGAACGGAATTCATCGTCACTCGAGGGGGTGGTGTGTACATACACGACACGTTCGGTAATCGTGTCAGTAATGGTAGCTTGCCCTGCGATGACCTCCGTAATCAATGGTAATATCCGTAGCGTATTCGGTGATATCACATCACCAAGCAGGCTGTACGGTTCGTCATCATCTATCACTAATGCCTCGTAATTATTCAGGTATACCTGATTAATAAAGCCATCCGTGTTATAGCGTCGTACCGTTGTAATTGTCCCTGCCGTATCGACATTATAGATTCCCAATCCAAGTTCCCCTTGGGCCATGAGCAACACATCATAGCCAGCCACCATCCTATAGGTAGGATTGACGATATCCATACCCGCCACTTGCGTCGGTTGCTCGGGATTGGTAATCTTGATACTTACCAGTCGTTGTGGTACACCACTCAGCAATACCAACAGGTTTTGATCGGTATGCACTCCTTGGTCATATTCTGTCGAAATCGCAATTTGCTCCACGGTAACATTTGCGGTCAGCGCAATCGCTATACTGCCACGCAACGTCAGTTGCGCCGCATTATTAGGAATATCAAAAATCGACACAATCGCCCGTGGCGTCGGAAGGCTCAACATACTTACCGCATACAAACGATTTTGCGCACGATTCACTTGTAATTGGGTAACTGTCCCCGAAATAGCCACTGATTGTTGAATCATCGCCACACTGTTTCGTACGTCCACAATCAAAATCTGATTGTTGCCACCTACATAGCCATAGCGACTGCCATAATCGATGGCTTGAGTATTGCTCACCACTTGCGTCACTTGGCGACTAAAGTCTGGCACCGCACTCATTACACAGCCACCACTCAAGTGCGTGGTCTCCATAATCGTGCCGTCAAATGCACTCGAGTTGGTGCGGTACCACAGCGACTGTGGCGCACTTTCGGCGTAGCGGAAGCGCCCACCACACGGCGTCTGAATCTGTGCCACATCCATGTTACGGTCATCGAGTTGCATGGTAAAGCTATACAAACCAGTCGAGGTAATCACTGTTTCATTGGCGACAATTCGTGGGGCAGCCGTATCAATCCGTCCGCTCCACAATTGATGCTCGCCAATCGACAAGCGCGTGTTTTGCTGGTTGTCTGATGTCATACTCTGGATAGCAGCATTCACTTCCAAACCACTGTGCAGTGATTGTTGCCAATCAAATCCATCGACTCGGGCTACTAATGTACTGTTTCTCCAACCCATCGCCATTAGTTGGGTGATATCACTCTGGCTCAACGTCCGGCGATACACCCGCAAATCATCCATCGTGCCGGTATACGTTTTCCCAAGCACCACGACCGGCGCTTGCAATACTTCAACCTCGGCTAGTGTCAATGATTGACTCGCACCGGTTTTTTGGATGCGCACATACCGACCAGATACATTCGGCGGTAACAATATCGTCTGATATGCATTCACTGCCCCTACCACTTGATATGACCACGTCGCATGGGCAATTGCGGTATTGAGGGTGGGATCAACCGTACTAAACGGCGTATCTGCCACCATAATATAGAAATCACTCAACTCACTCGCACAACAATCACTGCGATTCGAAATTCTGATGGCATCAATGATTGGTTGCGCACTCACCCCCAGATCAACCTGCCACCATGGATTATTTTCGACATTCGTTTTGCTGATCGTGTTGGCGGCAGTATTGTCCCAAACGCCATTACGGTCACCATCAATCGCCTTACTCGCCGCACCATTAGTGGCCGTGCTCGACTGTGTCGCCGTACCACCAATAGAGCGGTTTTTCATCAGGCTACTCGGCAATGCCGTTGTGCCAACACTTGTACTCACCACTTCGGTGCCGTTGATATACATGCGTGCCAGCACCCCATCGGCACTAATCGCCAAATGATAGGGATCTGACACGGGTTTGACTGGTGCTTGCAAGGTCATCCCGGCCATTTGCAACGACGGTTTCCCATTCACTAGTTGTAACTGGTAACTATAGCCATTGGCTACTCCATGGATGATGCTGCCGGTATTCCCCGCTGGTTTAAGCCAAGTTGCCATTGCCCATACTTGATTCCCTTGCGCAAATGTCAACCCTTGGCTATCACGGTGAAACATGCGATCATTGCCATCAAACGCCATCGCACTGTCACCCACAATCCCTGGCACCATTGCGAGATGACGGTCATCACTCTCATACATGCTGGCTTGGTGGAACGGCGATGCATCGCTGGTTAAGCGATTGATTGTCGCCGTACTATCATCGAACTGCTCGTGATAGACCGTACTATACCCATAGGCAAAATCATTCTGTTCAGCAGATGATAATTCCCCATCAAATACCGCAATATCATCGACCACTACACCTTTGGCCGCCAAAATGGCACTCGTCGCACCCACAATTAATCGCGCATTACTCCAATGCCCAAGCAACGACCCATTGGCGACTTGTTGACTATCAACAAATATCGTCACATTCGTATTTGTGGCATCATCGTTGGTGGTCATCACCAATGTATGCCAATTACTGTCAAGCAACTCGGTATTGGTACTCGTAATCGTTGTGATTGCTGACCCTACGGTCGTCACCACACTACGCGTATCAGCGACAAAGTCCAAGGTCATATTTATCGAGGCCGTCGCCGGCAACAACGAAATAATCCGCCCTGACGCTGCATCACTGGGCACTTGGAAGCGCATCGCCAATGTCGATTGCGTCTGTGCCAGCGTACTAAAGCCATACTTCAGATTGACACCATCTGTCGCCTGACTCAACACCAGTGCATTCGTCGAAAAACCCACATCCAATTGCGGACAAGTCACGTTCAGGCTGGTTTTTTCACCCGTACAAATTTCACTCTTGACCCCATTCATGGCATCGACAATCGGGAAGGTGTTTTGATTGATCGGGGCAAAATAACGTGCGTTTGCCCCCAACGTATCTGGCGCACCATAACTGTCATCGGTAATGTCGAGGCGCAATTTGTGGGTCTGCGTGCCACTGCCAAACGCTAACGACCGTCCCATCAAGTCCGCCGGCACGAGTGGCATCGAACTAATAATCAAATCGTCGATGTATCCGCGAAAGTAATCTTCAAACGTCGTCGCTGATGTTGGTGATGATTGGATTCCCCCTAGTACCACATTGGCACCACTTGGTGGCACTGCCAGCCCACTGGCAATCGTGGTCGTCAGCGTCGTCATGCTGGTTAATTGCGCACCATATGACAAACTCATCTTGTTGGCGACTTCGTTATAAATCAAGTAATACCACGTATTGGCAGCTATTGGTGCCGATGACACCGAAGACGCCCCGCGATAACCGGTAAATTTAAACCCGGTGCTTGATCTTTCTGCCAAAATCCGCAAGCGAGGATTGGCCGTGGTGCCCACACTCAAAATCGTCCCGGTGTCGCTGATTTTTGCCAATATCGCCACGCTAAACGTGTCGGTAATCGTTCCAGCCGCATTCCGAATCGTCAACAACTGTTGCGTGCCATCAATGTTGAAGCGCGCGATACGCCGATCCGGAATAAAGGTATCGTTGGCCGTGGTCGGACACACCGTACAATTGGTGGTATAGCGGCTATTGGCGCGATTATCAAAATCTTTGGCACCGTCAGGAGCCTCAAAGTCGATGCGTACCCGCAATGGCCGTTGCAACGCCGCCCGCCCATCATAATAATCTGACACCCGTCCTTTGATTGCTTGGGTCCCAATCAAAAACAGATTCTTGGCGTCAGGTGACGGTGACACCAACAAATCGTTGGGCGCCGTACTGTCAACTTCAATCGGATTTGTGACACCGGCAACCATTTGTTCTGCACTCGTATTGCCTACGTTGTCCGTGGCAGTCGCACTTACGAGGTAGAACCCGGTCGGATTGACAAACGGCAAATCTACCGTTGCTTGCCATGCCCCATTGATATAGGCAGCCGGCACCGGTGCCGTGATGATATTGCGCGCACTCATGTCACGCACCATCACATTTACCTGCTTGACGCCACTTCCTGCCACATTATCAAGATTTTTTAGCTTGGGGTCATCGACCGTCAATCGCAACGTCAACAACTGTTGATTCGTCCCTAGCGGATGTTCCGTGGTATAGGTGCCGGCATTGCGAATCAATGTCGCAACCGGAGCGGTTGTATCAACCAACACTGAGGATTGCGATACACCACGATTTTCGACTGCATCATACGCCTCAACCCGCAACCCATAACGCCCTTCGATATTGACAGTTGGGGTTTGACTTAACTGAAATGTCGGACAAAACGCCGTATTGCCCACGGCATCTTGACAGGCTGGCGCCGTTACACTGGTCTGGGCTCCCGTCGCCGGCTGCGTGGTAAACAGCACACGCTGTACATATGAACCCACATCGCTGGTCTGGATGGTGAATTGCGTGGGCATCCGCGATACATACGCCGGATTCACAATCGAAACATTGGGGCTATTCGCATCAATCGTGACATTGGCAATCACTTTTTTGCTAATCGCCTGTGAAAACTGCGACCGGGCCAAACGGAACACTTTACGCGCATCGAGTGACACCGGCGTAAAGGTAATATCATCGATACCACCCTTGAATGGCTCAATCAGACTCGATCCATTAATCCGCCCACCAATCAACAACTTCCAGGCATCATTAGTCGTCAGTGCCGCAATGGCCGCACTACTGCTGGCATTGACACTGGTGTCGAGGTTACCGTTTTGGAAGTAACGAAAGCCGTCAGCCCCAAAGCTAAACGACAACTGATTCCAGGCTGGGGGCAATGTCGACGCACTCGTAAAGGTCGAATTCCCTACCTTAATTTCGACATTGCCATTATTAATCAAGCGCACCCGCAACACCGTATTGCCGCTGGTGTCACCATACGACAAAATCGTTTGCGGGGTTTTGGTGGGTGAATCAGGGCGCACCATCATTTGCACGGTACCACCGTTTGCAATCTCACCAATCAGCGTTGCAGAATTATCGACTTGGAGCATCGTGGTCGCACCATTGAAATTACTCGCGAGGCCCGCCATACCCACTGCACCACCAGCTGGGCATTCCACGCCACTAACACCCATATTTTCACAATTTGCAGCATAATTCAGCCGATTAATACCCCACCGTGCCGGTACATTGTCTGGCAAAATCGCCCCATCAATCGTCGTCAATTTGGCAACGTTGTTGCTCACCGTTAACACGTCGTTTTTCAACGTATCTTCAAAGCGCAAATTCCACGACGGGGATTGCTTCATGCTTTCAAGCACAGGGGTTGTACTAACGGTCGGGTTAGGTGTGATGCGGATTTCGTCCATGTCACCCACATACCCCTGCCCAAACACAATCGGATCGGTATTGGTGACGACTACCGTAGCGTTTTGGCCACGCGTCACTGGGGCATTCCCGTTGACATAGAGGTACTCAGTGCCAAAACCAGCGCTCACGGTGATGTGCGACCACATTCCCACCGGCACCGTTTCATTAGACACCAACGGCGTGCTCGGCCAACAATAATTCCCCCCACATACATAGGAACGCTCATAGGTTACTTTGCCATCGGCATTAATCCCAATCCGCAGATTTCGGTTGGGAGTACCACTACTATTCCCAACCAGCCAGGTGCCGTAGCGCGTGGGCTTCACCCACATACTCAATGTATGGTTGATGGCGTCGCCTGCCAAATTTGCGGCGATATAGCCGGTGGCTATGCCATTGAAACCAAGTGCTTGGATGCCATTAAAGCGTACGCCACGGTCATCACGACCGTTCACACCACTCATCGGGCAGTTCACCACACAGGTCAATTGCAAATCACTCGCCGTCGCATCACCAAATACCGTCGCCAAGGCCGGTTCATCAAACGGCACCCGCATTTCGAGGGCGGCAGTCTGTACCACTTGGTTGATTTGGGCTGGCGTTAGCGCCGCTTTGTGGACTTGGAAGTCGTTCAGTCTGCCGTTGAAGGCCGATCTATCGATTTGACCGGTAGGGTTCCATTCTTCCTTTGGCACCCAGCCAATCCCCAAGCTACGGGTTTCTGCCAAATTAGTCGTCGACGCATCACTCGCATCAAGCACCCCATTGATATAGATTGCTCGCCCACTACTACTTTTCACAAACGCCACGTGATACCACGTATTGGCGACTAATGTGGTATTGCCATTGAGGTCGTTGTTGTAATACCCCATGTGCAACTTACCACCCCGCACAATCAAACGCAATAGTTTATTGTTTCTATTTTGGGGACATTTATCTTTATTCCAGCTGACATTACTACAGTCTTCGAAATTTGTTTGACGATCGGTGATAATTGCTTGATCGCCACCCACTACATTCAAGCGCACCCACGCCATTACGGTGAAATTATTTGCTCCCACAAACGTAGACGATGCAACAGTATTGTCCAGCGTTAAATATTTATTGCCACTAAAATCAGCCCCACCGCGGATAATTGCTGGACAGTTCACATTTGGATCACAGGTTTGGACCAACGCATTGCCCACAATTGGGGCAGACTTAAACGACATACAAACCAACGCCGTAGCTGTCGCACAAATATTTGCTGTTGCCAACACCTCGAAATTCGCATCGGGTTGAATCACCTTCACCCGCGTATCTGCCTGAATCGCCATCACATCCGTGGCCGGCACCGTATTGACGAGGCCAGTTTGCGTGCCGATGAGCTGGAGCTGTGCCAGTGCCGCAATCGTGTCATCGCTGACCGCCATACGATAGACCCGCAGACTATCGAGCTCGAGGTTCGCAGCCCCAACGTTGACCGCATCTTGGAGCACCGGTGTCACCACATTTTGGGCAGTGGCTGTGGTTGTCGTTACCCCCGTGCCGGCACCATCAACTGCATTGACCACCAACGTCATTTTGCCGGCTTGATAGCGCGCCGTCAGCATGTACCACGTGTTGGTCGTAATCGTTCCAGCCGTAATGTTCGTGCCACCAATCGTAAATGTCGGCACACCGACATTACTCGAACTACGCTGCACTTTGATTTGGATGCGATTACTGCCACCGGTCGTCCAAATAACGTTATCCACATCTGGCAAACTATTAAACCGCATTTTGAACACAATAGTCACATCGTGACCATTCAGTAGTCGCGCATAGCCGGTGGGAAACGTCGTGGACGCCGGCACATACATGGTGGTCGGACCATTATTCACACACGACCCACAGTTCAGATTGATCCCTTGATCAAGTGCGGGCTGGGCATAATCCAACGTGTTGCCATTAAACGGCACACACGTCAATAAATTTACGTCATCACAACTGCCAGCAATCGTCATGATTTGGGTGTTTGTTAAGCCACTCGTATAGACCTGGATGTCGCGGATATTGCCGGCTGTGAAATTACGACTCGCATCCGCACCAATCACCATCGCGCCAATAGAGCCGGTATAGCTCGTCGCTACGCTATCTTTGGCCGCCAATACGCCATTGACATAGATTGCCCGCAAGCCACCCATCATACTAAAGGTCAAATGGCTCCATTGCCCGAGTGGCAATGCATTGGCAACCATCAAGTCAGCACCCGTACCGAGCTTAAAGCGTGGTTTTTCTGTCGCCAAATCAAGCCGGAACGGCGTGCTATTACTGTTGTTGACCAACAGCGAACGAGTCACCGTCGATTGCCCCAACGGCCGCATCCACATGGCAATCGTAAAGTCACGTTGGCTGATGCTATCGCCGACAGCTTTATCAACCACCATATTCGGATTCCCATTTTGATTATCAAACACCCAACTGCCAGCGCTATAGCGTGGGCAGGTAGCGGCTGCAATTGAACAAGTCACTGTACGACCATATTCCGACAAGTCGGCAAACGCCAGACTACCTGTCGGTTCATCGAGTTTGAGACACAATTGATTCGCGGCAAATAGACATCCTGCCCGGAACGCCGTTGCGCCCGTGGTTGCGAACGTATTCCCCGGCACAGTAAACAACATATTTGTCACTGTAGCGCTATTGGGTGCAAGGGCGAGTGGTAAATCGACACTTGCCATTGGTTGATATTTGGCGGACTGCGTAGTCAGCGTGGTCATCCCTTTGACCGTACGCCCCAACAATTTGTTCTGCAAATTGACATTAGCCACCACCCGGTCACCAGGGCGCACAATCAGGTCGTTGTTGACTATCAAGGTGTTTTGCATCAATGACCGCACCTCGTAGGCTCGCAACGCTACTTGGTAGACGGCGATATCATCGATACTACCTCTAAACGCTGTACCACTTTCGTATCTATTTTGGGCGATTCCCAATATCTTTTTTGATTTCTGCCAGCCACCAATCCGCAAATCATTGGCAGCGGTATCAGTATCAACCACCCGTCCACTAATCGCATAACGGGTAGCTTCATTGCCATTGGTATAAATCACCAATGCCGCACCGTCATAGGTCACCGCCACATGCGTCCAAGTTTGCATCGGGAGCCCAACCCAAGTATCAAATTCATAATTCCCTGACGTCGTACTCAGACTAATCGCCAATACACCGTTGCTCCGACGCATCAACTGGAATTGTCCGTATTGACCAACAATCGCATCATACTGAATAAACTGTTGCATGTTCACCCGTGACGGCTTAACCCATGTAGACACACTAAATTGTTGCCCAAACTGAAACATATTGCCGGTGCCCGCATTGTAGTGTGATTCACCGTTTAATACAATGCTCTTGCTATTGGGGCGATCACTCACAACCGTAGGACAACCTCTTACACATGTAAGCGCATTTTTTTGCAGACCAGTATTTACTACCCCCGCAGCTCCTTGGGTTTCGAAATTGACACTGAGAACGGGGTTGAGCCCTTCACTCACCGTTCCATCAGTCCCCACAATATCGCCACTGTTTTTGGCATAGGGACTCCAGCCAAGGATGCGTTCACGCACATCAATGATGCCATCGCCATCACCATCACTTTGGAGCGGGTCAGCGCTTACCCACGTCGTTTGTGGGACGTTGTTGATAATGGCATAGGTCACATCCCAGCCACCGACACGCACACCATTCACGCTCCGCACCACCTCTTCGCCGTCGGTCAGACCATCACCATCAGTATCGACCCGGTTTCCGTCAGTACCATACTGGAATTCTTGCAAATCATTGAGCCCATCCCCATCAGCATCGGCGAGGATAGGACTCGTCCCCAAGGCAATTTCGCGGTTATCATCAACGCCATCGCCATCGCTGTCATAGTTGTTGTCACTAGAACCTTGCGTCAGTTCGAGGCTATTAGGCACACCGTCATTGTCGGCATCAGTAAAGACTGGGAACGTCGGTTGGCCATCAACTTGTGGTGACCAATTAAACGTGTAGCCATTGCCTTTACCTTGCATCGTCACCAATTGCCCAAATGTGCTAGGGAATACGTCAAAAATCGTTGCATCGTCTTCGTTCAAATTGGTGTATTTGGTATCTTGGGCTGTTTTCATATAACAGACGGGAATTGGGAATGGAAAAAACGGCAACGGAATCCAAATCGCAATACAATTCTGTTGGGCCACCTTGCTCGCTTCAGACATCCAGACCGCCGGCAATGCCTGGTTAATCCCACTCTGGATAAAGATATTGTTATACGAGAACGTCATCTCCTTGCGCCACTTAAACCCTTTGTAGTCATCGCTGGTGTCGGTGTTTTTGACCCAACTATTAAACTGCGACCCCAAACTAATCGAACCAGTCAAATCGACTTGATCTTTGCTTAAGGCATACGTAAAGGCGGTATCACGTTCGTCTTGGGCATTCCACTGCCAAAAATAGGGGAGGGCCATCCACGTAGCAGGGAAGGGCATACGGTCAATATAATCGGTAACCTGCATGTTTGATACCCAGCCATTCCCCACCCGGAATCCTTGGGTAGATGTGGCTAATTTAGGCGATTGTGGCGTGACATCTTGTTTGCGTGAATACGAATCACTCGGATCAATTACCAAGTTCGCCGCAAACGGCGAAAAGAGATTAGCCAAAATCCCCGATATCCCACCACACAGCCATTGCCCCGCCGTACTGCGTTGTTTTTCGGGCGAGATATTTTTACAAATCAAATCTGCTAAGGCATCAAGTGCCCCAATAATTGCCGCCACCAAGGCACCAATGCCTGTCGCACTCAAAATCACCATCAAAATAATCACGGCCGTTTGACCAATAGCCGCCGACACGGCATTGGCTTTTTGGTAGGCAAATTCAGCGTTTTTAATTGATATAATCGCCGTTGCCCAGGTCGTCGCCAACGAAATCGCCACCCCCACCATGCCGAGCTTCTTACCGATGGTATCAGTCAGTGAGGCGATTTTGCCGACACTCTGCACCGCATCAGCCGCTCCTGCAACTGCCTTCGCCGCATCAGCAGCCGCTTCCGCAAAATCTTTATACGCTCCCACGGCATCGGCAATCGCCATCACCAACGAAATTGTTCCTATCACGTTGTCGACGGTTGCTTGGTGATCAGCTAATTTGGTACCACTCCCAAATACATCGATAGCATTGACGATAAATGTCCCAGCGGCCACGGCAGTATCACCTGCGCCTAACCCTTTGGAACGCCCACTATCGGCATCTACGATGCCCCCAATTCCTGCCAGCACACCCGCTGCCATGGACGTTTGATCAGTAATATCTTGGGCCTTGCTCCCATCATCACCATCATCTGCTGGGGCACTCGTATTGGCTGCCTGCACAAAATAGGGCTGGTAGAGATTCACGATATCGGTAACTTCCCCGTTCCAATTCGGTTGTGACGGCGCTTTGAAGCTACTTTGGGTAATCCCACTTAGTTTTTTACCAAATATATCGGCATACATAGTGACTTGTTTGGGATTAAAAAACGTCCCCACGATTGCCGTGGCCACCGCACCATACAATTGTTGCCACGAATCGGCATCAATGGTGGTCGGCTTACCCACGTAATTCCCGTTGGCATCTAATGCAGGAGCTACTTGCGTTTGGACTGCGCTAATTTCATTGCCAATATCAATATTCTCGTAGGGTGCCCACTTGCCACCCGCCACTTTAAACATTTGTCCATTCAGGCTACGGGTAATCCGCACGCCGACATTCGCAAAAGCCACGCGGTTAGTGGTTTTGCCAAAAACCGCCGTGCGCTCACGTCCTTCGCTGGCAATCAATACCGCCGGCTTACACCGCGGGGTCATGTCGGTTTCACATTGACTGAGCAATTGTGCCGGCGTTTGACCCGTACAATCTTCGGTCGTTATCGTTTTGCGACAAATAAGCTGATTCAAAATATTCGGAATTTCCGTACTACTTATTTTGATTGATTCAAACGGCGTTGAATACTGGAATGTACTCGCGCGGGTCGCCGTCGGATCGATCCCATAGGTGCTTAACGTTGCAAGTGCGGCATTTTTGCGATTATCAAAGAGTGCGGGGATTGATTTGGTGGCATCGGTTGAATTCACTTCAAAAAACGGCGTACTCATGAACGCATTATCTAACATGCGGGCGAGTTTACTAATCTGCAACCGCCGCTGTGTACCATTTACTGCCGGTTGGGCCACATCTTCGTAGACCACCGTACTCTTGAATGGTTGTAATTCAGAGACTTTTAAGCCCGTTAAGGTGAATTCGCCATAATAATTATGCACTGCCGTCGTTTGGCTAATCCGCTCACTATCACTACAATCCGCAATATCTGGTGGGCAGACATCTTGGATGGCACTTACGATCCACATCAAGCGCGCCTGGTGATTACTCTCCCAGGCCTTGGTAGCCGTTTCGTAGTACGTCACCGCTTCATACGCCACAATACTTCCCGTATTGTCATAGACCGTGTTAACAGGGACCAACAATGTCACTTCATTTGATTTTTTCTGCCCCTGGATATCAGTCGCCCAGACCGCATTAATTCCATACGGCGCTAATTTACTCGTATCTAACCAAGCCGGGGTACGATCAGTACTGCTCCCACCACAGGTATTGGTTGCGACACAGGCTTTCAACGGCAAATTCCCGTATGAAGTAGCGCTTATTGGCACCCGAATCTCGACCATAGCCGAGATCTTCATATCGCCATTACTTGCACTACTATCGCTCGCCGGGTTGCTTAAACTATTTGCAAATGTCGTATCGTTGACCCGCTGAATCTGCCCCTGCTTGTCATTACTCGGCCAGTCATAAACTGCCCCATGGCCATACAACAACTTGGGGTCACTCGGTCGGAATTGGAACGACACCACCAGCGGCAACGGCGTACTACTGGTACTGCTGTCAGCCACACTATACGTAAACGGCGCACTATCAGTGAACGGGGTCTTACGACCGATGTCTGGCACCATGTCATCAGCATCGGCGACACCATCATTATCATTATCAAAATCAAGAAAATCGGGAATCTTGTCGTCATCGCTATCGCGACACGCCGTCGTGCCGGCACTGACATGTTCGGGGCATTCAATCCCGTCCCATATGCTATCACCATTGGTATCAGGAGCAAACGGCGACGTATAATATTTCGCGGCGCCATAGGTCGATGGGAACTTGACTTCAATCAAATCAGACAACCCATCGCCATCCGTATCTTTGAGTTTGGGATTAGTGCCGATTTGTACTTCTTGGAAGTCGTTTAAGCCGTCACCATCACTATCTGCATTACGGGTATTCGTCCCCAACAATGTTTCTTGGTTGTCACTCAGCCCATCACCGTCACTATCAACATCAGCAGTGGTATTTGCCCGGGTCAATAATGCCCGCGACGAACCATTATGCGCCAATGTCGTCTGTGCGGGGGTCTGCACCCCTGCCGGTGGCAATATTACACCATTCACCCCAATCACCTGATCAATCGGTGATATCATCGGGTTAAACGGCACTGCTGGTTGCGGCGTTGGGACCGGAGCCGTCTGTGTGGCAGCCTGACTCGTCCCCATGCCACTAAACGGCTGGAACACCATAATCCCTACCACTAACAACGTCAGTGGTAGGGTCAGCCGCCGCCCAAATATCGACACCACTACGCCCACGAGTAACAACGCCAATACCACCATCAACACAAAAAAGGCATATTGCGTCGCCCCAATATCCAACCCCACCATAAAACTCAATGCGTTGAGGGGCTGATGCAACAACCGCTGTAACACAATCCCTGTCCGGGCGTAATTCAAAAATGTCGTTTTTATTGTGGCATTTACCGAGCCCGTACGCGCTGTTTCGGGCATGGTCATTGTCATGTTCAACGCGCTAGGTAAACCATCTTTATCAATACTAATCGTGCCATCGCCCTGCGCTTGACGGAGCTGCGCCGATTGTGCCACACGATACCAATCCGCATTATGCGTGATGCCATGTGATTGATCTGCCGCCAATAAGCGCGCAAAATGATCGGTAAATTGTTTGCCATCAAACACAAATCCATAGGAACGATTATTTTTGTCTGTTACGGTAATATCACGCATCCCTGCCAAATACGAAAGCGCATTTAATTGACTAACATCTTGGATGGCATTGATAGCAGTCCATTTGCCCCCGCGCTGGCGCATGTAGGTTTGCCCCCGAGTACGCCGCACCTCAAAACTCGCCCCACTATTGGTGCGATTGATTATTGCTAATTGTGTCGTTTGATTACTCTCGTCGACACTTCCCTCAATCACATATTGTTCATGCACACTTGGTTTGGCATAATTACTCAAGCGTGGCGGATAATTGGTAGTTTGATCAACTTCACTGCGAAACTCATATGCCCCACTCAACTGCGCCATTTGCCAGGCATTACTTACCTGGGTATACGGCATTTGACGTTGCATCGTGTCTACGAGTAACAAGCCACCTGCAATCACAATCATCATTGCCACACTAAACAGTGTTATTTGCGCAATTATTGATTTCAACATGGGTTACCTCATTAAGTTTATTTATATACATATATGTAACTAAATATACTACAAATACAAATGAACATATCGTATATAAATATGAAGATTATTTCAATACCTACGCCAAAATCCCACCCCTAGCGTCATTCCATGCCGGTTGCGATGGCAACCGCAACGTAGAATCACCCGAGGCTTGCCATAGGATAAGCACACGATGGGGAGTGTGCGCTCGATAGGAAATTCCACGACTGTGGTCACGGAATGACGTGGGGGGGCGACTCCGCTCCCGTAACATGCGCTCGCGGGAAGTAACGACGCAGTTACATACCGGTTACGCTTCCAAATTGAGTTCAATTTTCGCGATGCGAAACAGCATTTTGGACTCGAAGATTTCATGAATGTCACCGCAACGGCGGTCAATAATGCGGCGAATTTGGCCATGTGCATGGTCAATATGAGTACCAAATTGATTGCGGATAGCGGTGGTGAGATTCAGGGCGTGCGCGATCTCAAAACTGTCGTGCGTGGGCGCAAATATATCGCTGTGGTATTAAAATTACTTCCGCCGAAACTGCACAACGAATTAAAATCGCAGATTGATCGGATAATTTCCCCTTTTGGGCTCATCAATGCACCGCCACACAATCAACGAGCCGCCTAGATTGGCGTAGGTATTGTATTGATATTGCTATTAAAAAAAAGCGGTTATGCAGTTGTGTTAAGTTAATAATCAGCGTATTATTGGATTAACATACGCAAAAGGGATTGAACAACAATGCAACATCAGCGCAACGTGCTTTTGTATATAGTGGGACACGACGCAACTGCAGAAACGTATGATTATTTATGCAACTTATTACCGGCAATCAGGCACCTTTCTTACCAGATTGTGATTGTCAATCAGACCACCAGATTCGTACCCGAGCTTCAATACATTGCGACACAGCATAACGATGTCGAAATCATCACATTAGATATGCCCACAACCGCATCGTGGATCTTTCGTATTCGGACGTTAATTGCCTATTTGCGTGAACTACAACCCACCGTAGTCCATTTATTGACACATACCGCCGAAACTGATCGGGATTGTCAAATTGCCATGTTGTTAGCCCAAGGATCACGCCGCGTGATGTCTGTTGCAACCGTAACACCCAGCTATACCGCGACTGGGATTATTGCTACTGTAGGTCATTTGATTGGGCAACGGACCCTACAAACCATGCATGCGATTATTGTCCCGACGCTCACCATCAAACAGCTCATGCAATCACACTATCAGCTCACCACGACACCCATCGAAGTCATCCCTATCGGGATAGACACCGCCCACTACGCCTTACATCAAATCAACTACCATACCAGAGCTGATTACCACTTACCAACTCAAGGGTCTATCATCGCAGCCATCGGGGCATTTACCCAAGACAAGGGTCACGCACTGCTCATCCATGCAATGCGTAATGTATGGCAAAAATACCCAGACACCCATTTGGTGCTTATGGGTGATGGTCCAGAATTCGCCAATTTACATGCACTTGCACAACAGAGTCAACAACCAAGTCACATTCATTTTTTGGCACCACTCGCAGACGAGCGCCATATTTTGGCGTTAATCGATATCTATGTCCATCCGTCACGCCACGAAGGAATGTCATTTCACTTATTAAATGCCATGGCCCTCGAGCGTCCCGTCGTTGCGAGTGCGATTCCCAATGTCCAAGAAATAATCGAAGCCAATGCGAGTGGATTATTGGTACGCCCCAACGATGCCGATGCACTAGCATCAGCAATTATGCGGCTGTTTAATGACCACGAACTACGAATCACCATGGCCATTAATGCCCGTACCCGCATTAGTCAACGCTTCCAGGTTGCCCAATGGCACCAACGCACCAGCGACTGTTATCGCAACACCACGACATCAGCGTATCGTGGATAATCCATCGTCATCATCAGCAAATTTGTTTGAGTACCCCGCCATGCCATATGCACGTATCGCCGCCATCATCCCCTGTATCAGTGCCACAGTGCCAGCTACAGTGTTGGCCGCCATCCGCAACCAAACGCGTCAAGTGGACGAGTTGATTGTGGTGCATGGGGTTAGTCCCAACGGCCGAGCCCGCAACCAAGGAGTCGCACAGAGCAGTGCGGAGTGGCTGTTGTTTATCGATGATGACGCGGTCCTCGGTCACCCCGAGCTCATCGAACGCTTGTTTACGGCGGCCCAACAGCCCGGCATCGCAATTGTAGGCAGTGCGCGCATTTTGCCACTCGATGCGCCCGCATTCCAACACGCCGTCGCCAACCAAGTAGCCCGCATCGTCCATCCTGTGGTGACCCATGACACCATCACCAATCCCGACCCACCAAGTTTTTATTGTGACATCACTACCACATGTTGCCTAATGTCACGGGCATGGTTTGAGCGTATCGGCGGCTTTGACGCCAATTTAAGTCGTGGTGTCGACAGTGAGTTTTTTGTGCGGGCACGCCGTACCGACCCTGGTGCCGGTAACCTGATGATTGTCGCCAACACGTGGGTCTATCATCCTGCCCCAGCCTCACTACGCGCACTCTGGCGCAAACATGTGGCCTATGGTATCGGGCACGCCCAAGAAGTACGCCGTGATCCAACCCGAGCCCGGGGCGGGAATTATTTTCATACATCCATCCATGCCCTCCTCTGGATACTCTTTCGCACCCTGATTGTACCTATTCACACCATCGTCCCTTATTCATATGGGGCGCCACAATGGCGTATCGGCTGGTACCCACTCAAGGCATTCGCCTCGTATGCTAGTGCCGTGGGCTATGTAATGGGCTGGTATCAGTCATGAAATTATGTGTTGATTTACGCTATGCCAACGACCACTTCCCTGGGATTGGGCGGATGGTCACCGCACTCACCCATGAATTCGCCCACCACCCAGCCATTGACCAACTTGATTTACTGATTAACCCCCACAACCACAATTCTTATCTGACCATCCCCCCAGCGAGCGCCCACATCCGCCATCAATTGCTCACGGCGCCACCGTTTAGTCTGGCTGAGGCATGGCAAATCCGACGCATTATTGCCACTACTCAGGCAGATTGGTTTTATACACCATACGTACGAATCCCGTTTATCCCTATCCCGAGTAAATTGTTAGTCACCATCCACGATGTCATCCCCCTCACCACCCCCGCGCCGTGGTGGGTACAAATCGGGTTGCGGGCCGCCTTGACGCTCGTCTCGTTCCGCGCGACGGCTATCACCAGCGTTTCGCCACACGCCGTCCAGCAAATCATGGCCCAGCTGTGGCCTGCCCGTCCCATTCATGTAATTCCCAACGGCGTCGCCGAGCAGTTTTTTGACCAATCGCCACAGACCCAGCCATTACCGGCAGCGATTACTGGACCGTTTTGTTTGTGTGTCAGCTCAAATCAACCCCACAAAAATCTGGCAGTACTCGTCGAAGCATGGGCCCAGGCATACACGAGTGGGCGCATACCAGCCCATAGTCAATTAGTGTTGGTGGGGAAATTTAGTCCACACCGGCCCCAGCCATGGAATGACATACGCTATCAACACATCCCGATTGTGGTAATTGCCACACCCAATGATGCCGTTTTGGCGAGTCTCTACCGCCATGCTACCCTCTTTGTGTTGCCTTCATTGGCCGAAGGATTTGGCTTGCCCTTGGTTGAAGCGATGGCCAGTCGTTTGCCGATCATCTGCCACCCCCACCCTGCCATCACTGCGGTGGTTGGGACGGCAGCCATAACGTGCGACATGCACCATCCCACCCAACTTGCCGACGAGATTGCCCTGCTTTGGCATGACACGACCCGCCAACAACAGCTCCGTGATGCCGGCAGCCACCAAGCCCAACAGTTCCGTTGGCATACAGCTGCTGATGCGTATGTGCAACTGATGCAATCATATTCATAAGCACACAAAAACCCCCACTGGCACCAAGTGCCAATGGGGGTAATACCATCCAAACATTCGTTACGGCGCTGTTGGTGCTGGTACGATTTTGTCAGCGGCAATGTAGCGCACACCACCAGCGGCGGTTTCGTTGGGGGTACGCAAGTTAGGTGATGGCGGCGGCATCGGGATTTGCGGCGTATTACCAGCCAAATCAACCGGATTAAAGACAAAAATATTTGGCCACGGCTTGAAGCGCGTTGTATATTTATCGGGGTCACGCACCGTTCCATCAGCTTCAGTCACCGTACGGACAATCTCAATCGTCAAGCCGTCACGGGCATGGTCGCTCTGCTTGACGGCACCGGCTGGTTGCTCGGGGTCAGTCACATACACTGGCGCCGTGGGTGCCGTAACCCGATCACGAATCACTTGAGTCATTTCAACCGTGCGCTTCGGTGATGTGCCGTACAAGCGCACCGATGCCACACCGGTTTTGGGATTAGCGTAGGTCTGGAGCAACAACCAACGTCCGGTATCATTGAGGAACTTCAAATCAGGTCCCCCGGTAAAAATCGTGGCATCCATGCCGGTGGGGCCGTATTTGTCGTACCAACTAATATAAAACGAATGACCCCAACGCTCGGTAATCGGCAACCCTGCCCAAAACGCCGCCCGGAAGACCGTGGTGGAATCTTGGCAAATCCCGCCACCAAATTCGAGTTGGGTGCGTGATTGCACAATCGCATACCCTTTGACAAAACCGTTGGTCTCATCAATATCACCAATGGTATCATCAAATGAAAACTCATCACCTGGGGCAATCAATACCCCGTCCAACAACGCCAACCCTGCTTGAATATTCGTCACACGGTATGGTGCTGACCCGGTAAAGTCGCTTTTGCCTTCCGAAACAAGTTCGGTAATCCCCAGTGACGCCAAATTGTTTTTGTCAATCGGGACTGCGACATAGCGCGGATTAAGCTCAATCGTCCGGATGCCTTGGTCGACACTCGTGACGAGTAAATCTCGGCTTTCGTGTTTGTTGATACGCCACCCAGGGGTACCTGCTTTGATGATTTGCAAATCACCACCATTCCATGCCACCCGCGGGTATACCGGGATTGTTTGCGTCGTTTCGCCAATTATTTCCATACGTCGTTCAATTTGATAGGGATTCAAAAACACGTTGTAACTGTCAGCGCCTTGCGTGTCTGATTGCTGCACGATTTCGATCATCCGCGCGAGTTCATCACTATTCCACACAAACTCTTTGTCGTTTACTTTGATGATCACCGGTTGGCTAATCAAATCAACCACCCGGGCCCGCGCCGCTTGGACCGTTGCGTTGGTTACGCGTGGCAACAGCTCACGCGTCGCCAAGGTGACTTGTTGTTGACTGACTAACAGTGACAATGTTTCACGGATACGAGCCACGGTTTCGTCAACCAACAACATCCGCCCCGCTGCACCATCTTTTACGACGAGTGTTGTCCCTTCCATATGGAGCTTGGGATCACGAGCCGGTGCATCGACAATTGCGGCCAAACGCGCCACACTTGCTTGTGCTTTGGCTTCATCGACGACAATCAGCACCGGCACCGACACACTTTGTTGGAGTGTCTGCCAAATAGTTTGCACATTGCTCATCATGTCACGGGTGCGACCGATTTTGTACGCTTGCTGGACGCTATCACGCACGTCCATCACCAACCCCAAATCATTGCCCGATACTCGCCATGACCGACCTTCGAAATTTAATATCACCGGTGCATCAGTAAAGGCCCGGAAATGTTCGTTAATCGCGGCTTCGGCCTCATCGGGTTGCAAGCCCCCCACATTTACCCCCAAAATAGACACATTGGGGTAAATCCGTTGTTGGTAACGGCGTTCAATCGACAAAAACCAGACCCCGCCCGCTGCAATCAAAATCAACACCACCAATAAACCGCTCATCATAAATTGAGCCCGGCGCTGAATCTGACGACGGCGCAACGTCAACGCGCGACTTCGTTGTTGGCTGTTGCCCATCGGCAACGAATCTGTATGTTTGTAATCAGGTGCCACGTGAGTGCTCCCCGTTTAGGTACGACAAACCAATAATATACTCCGCTTATTTTACACGATATTACCCGCCCTAATTCCCATATATTGCCTATGGATACCTGTTTTTTTTATGAAAAAACAGCTCCGTTACTTACGGTTTTTACGGCGAGCTCGTCGTGACCATGACACCGTCAATCCACCATGCTGGCGCAAACGCTCAAGGATGTCAAGATTCAATAATCGCACGCGCCGGGAATTCCCCTCATTGACGTCGCGCCGGCGCAACCAACGCGGCACCGTCGGCATCAAGGTGCGCTTGGTGGTCACCGGCGGATCAAGTGCAAGCTCTGCCAAAATAATATCAGCAATCCGCTTGGCACCATCACGTGGTACCGCATCAGCCAAACGCGCAATCGTTGCAGCATGGATTTCGGGATTACGCAAATCCGTAACGGCCGCCACAATCTCGGGGATACGTTTGGAATACGCCCCTAACCCACGATCAACCACGAATGCGATATTACCCTGTTCTTGCATCCCAACTGCTTCGGTGATGACCACTGGCCGGCGCATTACCAGCGCTTCCATCAAGGTGCCAGGCCCAGCTTTGGTGACGACCACATCACTGGCCGCCATCAACTGCTCCATATTGTCGACAAACCCATAAATATGCACATGCGCAGGCAAACCGAGGCGCTGCAACTCGGTACGCAACGCGGCATTCCGCCCTGTCACCACAAACAACTGCATGTCAGGATGAGCAGTATGTAATGCGACGACCAATTCACGGAGACGCCCAGAGCCGACACCACCCGCAGTCAACAACACCGTAAAGCGCTCGCTATCAACCGCCAACAACCGGCGCGCATCTCGATCCGTCAATGTACACGCCGTAAATTTGGGATGCACGGGGAAGCCCGCATAGACTATTTTATCAACTGGCATCCCTTGTTTGAGGAGCACATCTGCCCCTTCTTGCGTCGGTGCCACGCACAAATCAGCATCCAAATCACCCCAAGCGGTGTGCAAACTCACCAAATCTGT
>DBCF01000055.1:0-14403 GCA_002292925.1 Roseiflexaceae bacterium UBA965
CCACCAAGCGCCGGTGGCGGCCGTTGTCACCCTGCACGACCGTGTGGCAGTGGGTCCGGCGGTGGTCGATGTTGCGGTGGTGCGGCATGTAACGCACATTCCCGATTTCCCCCATGAAAACATCGTACAGTTACTCATGCATCAAGCCATGCTATTTATCGAAGAAGGGCTTGGATTGGTGCTGGTGGCGGGCAATGCATCAGCGTGGGCTCCGTACGGATTTGCCCCTGTTGCGCACCGGGTACGGGTGGCGTGGGGTGGCGAGCTTATGCAACTTGCGGTGGCACCAGATCGGGCGCAATTCGCAATCCCGACTCCCGCAGAACGCCAATTAATACAAAGCATGGCACTGACCAACCATGCTGTTGCGGTGCGCATCGTTGATTGGGCGGATTGGCCGCAACGTCCGTGGTTGTTGCTGTATGGCAGTGATGGTCAATTATGTGCGGCTGCTGATATCGTGACTCACGGTGACGAACAACGCGTCGTGCAGGCGGTGGCCAGCAACGATGGGGCAGCCAGTGATTTGGTGGCGCAGTTGCGCTATGGTGGTCAGGTGTCATCCCCTATCGTACTCCAGCTCCCACTGACCCATGGTGTCACGCAGATGGCCTTGCACCACCAAGGAGTTGTGCAAATGGCGACTGCTGGTGGGCACGCGGTATTATTGGGGGTACTCGATTTGCCGATGATGTTGACTGCGTTGATCCCGGCGTTTGAACAACGGTTGCGGGCATCGGCATATGCGCAGTGGAATGGCGGTGTGCGCATCGAAATCAGCGATGAACGTGCCATGATTATGGTGACGAACGGCAAGGTGACGGTGATTGATGGCACGCGTGAAGCCGATGTGCGCATCAAGCAAGTTGAATTACTAGCACTCGCCCAAATGACCTTTGGGTACCGTTCGATTGGTGGTTTGCGCCGAGCCGGGCTGTTGGTGTGTGATGATACCGAATTACCATTGTGCGAAGTCTTGTTTCCAGCGCTTTATCCGCACCTTTCGCTCGAATAACGAACTGAGCTCAGCATGTCGAGTGTGACCGTTCATGATGCAATCAGATTAGCCTTGCCCGTATCTACCCAAATCGTCGCTGGTCATGCCGGGTTGCACCGCCCAGTGTCATGGCCAGTGGTAGCGCGTGGTTTGGCACCGTTGTTTACTGAGCTCCATGGCAATGAATTTGCCTTGGTGTCGGTACCTGCGTTGCGTGATATTGATCCGCCGATTTCGTTACCGATGCTAATCGAGCGGCTTATTAGTGTGCCGATTAGTGCCTTGGCGATTGTCGGTCATATTGATGGGCAGTCGATTGCCATTGCCGAACAAGCAAATCTGCCGTTGTTGCATCTTGCGAACGATGTCGATATCCGTGTCGTCGATCGTGAATTACAACGGCTGATTAGCGACTACGATGCTCAGGTTGATCGTCGTGCCGCCCAAATTGCCCTCGAATTAGGCGAGCAGTCACTTGCTGGCGGGGGCTTCCCTGCGATGTTGGCGCTGTTGGCTAGTCGTACTGGGCGGGCGGTGGCGATTTTTTCTGTCAAAGGTGAGATGCTGGCGTTTCATGGCTCGTCCGAAATTAAGTCGACGTTGCTCCATATTGGGTTGACTCCCGGTACCCAACGGGTGGGCGGTATTGATACGTGGTGTCTGCCACTCACTGCTGCTGGTCACGGGATTGGCTTTATCGTGCTGGCCGGCCCTTCGCTGACCGATGCCGACAAAGCCACTGTCAAACGGGCTGCCATGGCATTGGCCATGGAACTCACCAAAACCCAGGCTTTGTCGGCGGTCGAAGAACGCTATCGGGGCAACTTTCTCGAACAATTGTTGGCTGGCAATTTGACTGATCCACTCGTGCTCCAACAACGCGCCCGTGAAATCGGCGTCGATTTGCGTAAACCACACGTGGCACTGGTGTTTAGTCTGCCGTCGGATCAACAGAGTCAGCTCCAATCACAATTTGTTAATGCCATACCACAATTGGGGTCAACCATCCCGTGGCTCAATCATGCACTCGGTGTGCTTTGTTTTGTGCCTGCTGATGTGGCAAATAGTTCTGAAAAACAGATTGTCCAATTGGTGTTACATGATGTTCAAGCCTACTTCCCTACCGTCCGCGCGACCTATGGTCGTGTCGCATTGTCACCGAGTGACTGGGTGCGCTCACAGACTGAAGCCGAGTTAACCCAAAAATTGTTGCGCACGCATACCCAACCAGTGCTTGGCTATGCCGAAATTGGCGTGTATCAGTTGTTGTTACCCTTGGTAAATAATACTGATGCCATGGTGTTTTATCACCAGCATTTGGGGGCCTTGCTCGACTATGAACGCGAGCAACATGGCGAACTATTGCAAACCCTCGAGGCTTTTTTTGATTGCAATGGCAATTTGGCGCGTACCGCTGAAGCAATTCACGTGCATCGCAATACCTTGCTCTATCGGTTGTCGCGCATTTCGCAAATTTGCCATGTAGATCTTGACAATACGGAGACCCGGTTGTCGTTGTGGCTGGCCATTAAACTCCATCGGCTGGTTGGTAATCGCCCAACTGATTCGCTATAATTAACAAAATTACTGTATTGGGTTATTTGCAGAAGTGAAGGTGTATGATGGCACATGCCGACAAAGTGATGATCGTCACTGGGGCGACAAATGGAATCGGATTGATTACGGCACGCGAATTAGCCGCCACCGGCGCCCGGGTCGTATTGGTTGGGCGCTCGGCTCGTCGCCTCGCTGATACAGTTGCGTTGATTACACAACAGACTCCTGCAGCCAACCTCGACACCATCCAAGCAGATTTATCGTCACAAGCCGACGTGTTGGCAGTGGCTGATACTATCAAGCAACGCTACGACCACATCGATGTCCTCCTCAACAATGCCGGAGCGTTTTTTACCGAGCATCAGTTGAGTGTCGACGGTATTGAAATGACCTGGGCGCTGAATCACATGGCGCCCTTTTTGTTGACCACCACACTCCTCGACCTTTTGCGTGCATCTGCCCCGGCCCGTATCATTACTGTGGCGTCAGCTGCGCACCAAGGTGCCACAATTAATTTTGATGATCTCGAAGGCAAAACACGCTTTAGTGGCTGGAAGGCCTACGCCCAATCCAAACTCGCCAATATCATGTTTACCTACGAACTCGCGAATCGCTTACTCGACTCAGATGTCACCGCCAATTGTCTGCATCCGGGCTTTGTGGCGACTGGCTTTGCCCAAAACAATCCAGGCTGGTTTGCCAAAGCATTTGCTGTTATGCAACGCTATATGGCGATTACCCCCGAAAAAGGCGCCGAAACTTCGATTTTCTTGGCACGCAGTGATAGTGTGGCGACTACCACTGGCCGTTATTTTGATAAATGCAAGCCAGTGCCTTCTTCAAAAATTTCGTATGATGTCACCACGCAACGGCGATTGTGGCAACAAAGCCTCAATATGGTGAAATAACCCAAATAAACAAATCCCCCCACGAGTCGATGCTCGTGGGGGGATTTGGCTGTGTGTTTATTCGCCTTGGTGACGATTTTCGCCGAGACTGGCGGCCAATTTGCGTAATTCTTCGTTGATACCGGCCAATCCACTGACGACCTTGGTATGAGCCTCGGTAACCGTGGGATTTTCGAAGGCTTTTTCAACGAATTGTTTGCCTTTTTCGCTGACTTCGGACACCTTCTCATTACTTCGGAGCGCTTGCAGACGATCTACCACTTCACCAACCCCTTTTTGCAGGTCTTGTTGGATTTGGTGGGCCTGATTGCTATTCAAGAACGCCCGTGCGACGGCTTCGAGCTGGGTGCCTAATGAGCGCAATTCATCCAACAACGATTCATTTTGGGTTGGGTTGGGGGTGACTTCAGGGGTGACTTCGGGGGGGATTTGGGTGTTGTCTGACATGATCAGATTCCTTTCATTTTTGGTAACCGCTCTTCTGACGGTTAGACTATTATATTTGTTGCGTGATATGTTGTAACCTGTGCAATATTTAATAATTTGCGCATAATCTTGTGAGTCTTGTTGGCGTACGGGTTGCCTCGACTCGTACTCGTTGTCACCACTTGCGCAAATTGCTTTTTTTTGTATAATTATAATTGACTAATATGAGTGATTTACTCAATATAAAAAGAGGTAAATGATGGCACGGATTTATCGTAGTGTTGTTGAATTGATTGGGAACACCCCATTGGTGCAAATCAAAGCCCCCGGGGCGACGGTACTCGCAAAGCTCGAGTGGTTTAACCCGGGTGGCAGTGTGAAAGATCGTATTGGGTTTGCCATGATTGATGCCGCCGAAAAGGCGGGGTTGATTGAACCAGGCAAGACCGTAATCATTGAGCCCACCAGTGGCAACACGGGGATTGGCTTGGCGATGGTTGCGGCAGCCCGTGGTTACCGCATGATTTTGACCATGCCTGATTCAATGAGTATCGAGCGCCGTAAATTGCTCAAAGGCTTTGGTGCCCAAGTGGTATTGACACCAGCGGCCGAGGGGATGCGTGGTGCTATTGCACGAGCAGAAGCTTTGGCAGCAGAGACTCCGAACGCATGGATTCCACAGCAATTTAACAATTTGGCTAATCCCGATGTGCATCGGCGCACCACGGCACTCGAAATTTTGAACGACACCGATAACAACATCGATATATTTGTGTCTGGTGTGGGTACTGGCGGTACGGTGACGGGTGTCGGCGAGATTTTGCGCCAGCATAAGCCAGGTGTCAAAATTGTTGCTATCGAGCCAGAAGCTTCGCCTGTATTGTCTGGTGGACAACCTGGCCCTCACAAAATCCAAGGTATTGGTGCAGGCTTTGTGCCCCAAGTGCTCAATACGTCTGTCTACGACGAAGTCATCAAAGTCAGCAACGATGATGCCTTTGCTACGGCACGGCGCTTGGCCCAACAAGAGGGCTTGATGGTAGGGATTAGTTCGGGGGCTGCGGCATATGCTTCGATCCAATTGGCAGCCCGCCCCGAAAACGCCGGCAAGACGATTGTATTTATCTCGGCAAGTAACGGCGAGCGCTATTTGAGCACCGCCCTCTTCCCCGACGAAGCCTAATTTTGCCCAAGTAGCCCAATCCCCCTCGTATCAGATGATACGAGGGGGATTGTTTGTTACAATGCAACGATGAACTACGGATTATAAAGGCATACAACACACCTATGGATGAAATTTTGGCTGAGCTCCAACGTGATGCGGACGCCTATTGCAACGAAACAGCCGATGTTTCTGCGTGGCAACGAGCTATTTTGAATCGATTAAATGATTATGTAGCACTCGTCATTCAACCATTTAAATTGCGGGTGCGGGTGCTGGTGATCCAACAAATATTACCACAACGCATCGAAATTCGGGTCTCGGGGACATCGGTGGTGACCGTGGTGTTTGCGCCGAGTGAGCAACTCGCGGGTGAAGTAGCTTTTTTGCGGGCCTGTGCTCTCAAACAACTACCTGTGCCCAAGATTATTCATGCCGATATCACATACAATTTTTTGCCGGTGGGGTTTGTGATATATAACCATATCACCGGTACTGCAGTACTCGATGTCGAAGATGCCACGTTGCAACGGATGGCGGCTCGTCAAGTGGGACGCACATTACGGGTGATGCATACATTGCCAATGCCGGGCTGGGGTTGGCCGACATCATTGCAAAAATGGGAAATTCGTGATTGGCGGAGTGCATTGCAACGCTGGTTTCGCGATACCGACGGAATCGCGCAATTACAATCTCCGGCTGCTGCGCCGATTTTGACACGATTTTGGCAAGAAATCATTCAAGATGACATAATGGTGAATATTGAACCAAGTTGTATTCATGGCGATTTGCAGATGCAACACGTCTATGTCACGGTGCATAGTCATGTGCAACTCGAAGGCGTGGTCCGCCCAGGGCTCATAGTGGCCGGTGATCCAATGTTTGATTTGGCGGCGACCATGCGCACGGCTAATTCGTTGGCGTTTCGGCAAGGGATTATCGAAGGCTACACGGCAACGGTGCCGCTACGCCCTGATGAAGTAATCCGCATCAAGCGGCTTGCCATCGTATGGCGCATCTACGACTTACTCATCGACAATAGCGTCGATGAGCACGTATTGCTCAAGAGTATTTCGACCGCACTCGATGGGTTATCTGAGTGATGATGAGCTGGTTAGTGTGACGGGGTGCGGTGAAGCTGGATGTCTTCAAACGACAACGGGTCGTCGTTGGGTTCAATATGGGTAATCACATTGGTGTTGGTAAATGCCAAATGGACGGCGATTTCGATTTTTTCGAGGAGCTCATGCCCATGTGCCACGCTCCAGTTACCAGGGACGAGTACATGCATCGAGACAAATTTGCGTGCCCCTGAAATCCGGGTACGGATAGCGTGAAACATGACCTCGTCACTTTCAAACTGTTTGAGGACGTTGTGGAGTGCCTGTAATTCGGCTTCTGCAAAACTCGCATCGAGTAAGCCATTCATTGAACGGCGTACCAAATCCCAGCCCATGCGGATGATGTTGAGGCCTACGAGCATACCCATCACTGGGTCGATCCACCACCACGGGGTGTTTGTGGCCACGATCACCCCAATACACACCACAATCGACGACACTACATCACTCATCAAGTGATGGGAATCAGCTTCGAGGGCAATTGAATTGTGGGTAAGTGCTGCCTTTTTGAGCCATTGGGCGAGGATGTAATTGATGGCAGACGTGCCTAATGCGAGCCCAATCCCCACAAATGATGCCGTGACTGGCTCGGGGTTGAATAAGCGCACGACCGACGTATAAATGATGCCGACGGCCGCCATGACAATCAAGGCGCCTTCGAAGCCACTACTAAAGTATTCAGCTTTGTCGTGCCCGTAGGCGTGCTCGTCGTCGGGTGGGCGTGCTGATAACGACAATGCCCAGATTGCGGCACTCGCGCCAAGGGCGTTGACGATTGATTCGATGGCGTCAGAGAGCAAACTAACCGAGCCCGTCAAGCGATAGGCGGCTGTTTTGGCAGCAATCATCAAAAACGCCACCGCCAGTGAAATCCAGGCATATTTTCGTAGTCCCATGACACATCCCTACAGCATTGACAACGGATCCACGTCTATCATAGCATGCTGACACTCACGAATGCGTTGGATGGCCTCACGGGGCTGATTGGTGACAATAAACAACTGCCAGCGGTAGCGGTCACGCACGCGAGCAAAAAAACATGGTGCGGGTCCAATGATGCGCGTATCAGGGGCAAGGTCGGCGAGCGCTTCAGTAACGTGAATAGCCTCTTGTTGGGCATTGCGTTGGCAGATGGTGGGGTTTTGGTGTTGCCAGACCAGTTTGATCATGCGCGCAAACGGTGGATAACCGAGGCGTTGGCGAAAAGTGATTTCGTTGTCATAAAAAAGTTGCCGATCATAGCGGGCTGCGGCTTGGATGGCGTAATGTTCGGGTAAATAACTCTGAAAAATCACCTCGGCACTGCCGCTCCGTCGCCCTGCCCGCCCTGCGACTTGGGTGAGGAGCTGGTAGGTCCGTTCGGCAGCCCGCATATCGGGTAATTGGAGCGCGGTGTCCGTATTGACGACACCGACCACACGGACTTTGGCGAGGTCTAGTCCTTTGGCAATCATCTGAGTGCCGACGATGATGGCCGCACCGAGTGCATTGACTTGACTGAGGAGTTGAGCGTGGTCACGGGCACTATCTGCCGTATCGCGATCCCATTGGATGATGGGGAGCGTGGGCCAATGTGTGGCGATGACTTCGCATACCCGTTGTGTGCCACTGCCGATATCCAAAAAATCTGTATGGAAGCAATGATGACAGTTGTCGTCCATGTAACGTTGTGACCCGCAGGTATGGCAGACGCCAATGGCTTGGCCAGCCCTGAGATGCACCACGAGGGGTGCACTACAGCGGGTGCATTGCGCCACCTGACCACAGTTCCGACAAAGTCGTGACCCACTGGTGCCACGCCGATTGAGCAACAACAGTACTTGGTGCTGCTGTTGGGTATACGAGGTGATGTGCTGAGCGAGGGTCGTCCCAATCAGCCCATAGCGATCGATGCTTTTTTCGACTCGCATATCGACGATACGAATGGGCGGTAAGGCGATGACGTCGCGACTGGTGTCGATTCGTTCGGGTAAGACAAGTTTGGTGATGCGTTGTTGATTAGCGGCATAGAGCAGCTCAATTGATGGGGTCGCGCTCCCGAGTACAATGGGGATATTGGTAAGCTTGGCATACATAATCGCACAATCGCGGGCGTGATAATACGGTGAAAATTCATTTTTGTATGAACCGTCGTGTTCTTCATCAACAAGAATCAGCCCGAGGTTGCTCGCCGGCGCAAACAACGCCGAACGTGGCCCGATGATGATATCTACATGGTGTGACTGAATCGCATGCCAGCGTTCGAGGCGTTGTTTGGGGGTTAATTGTCCATGGATAATCGCAACGCGCCCTGGGAATTGGGTCATAAATCGTTGCCCGAGTTGGGTGGTTAGGGCAATTTCGGGGATGAGTACAATGGTTTGTTTGCCTTGGGCGATGGCGTGACGTATCAACGCGAAATACACTTCCGTTTTGCCGCTACCGGTTACTCCATCAAGTAAATATGTATGATGGTGAGGCGCAGTGATTGCCGGCAAAACAGTGGCAACGACAGCCTGTTGGGTGGCTGTCAAGCTGGTTGCCACGGGGAGAGAAGGTGGTGGTAAGGATGGCGCAAATATATAGTGAATTTTGACCCAGCCCCGGGCAATTAATGGTGCAAGCTGGGCGTGTGTCGCAAATTGGGCTAACGGGATTTGGCCTTCATCGGCATCAAGTAATTGGTTGATGAGGGCACGTTGTTTGGGGGCTCGGGTGAGCGATTGAAGTACTTCGGTGGTCGGTCGTTGGATGAGTTGTGCTACAGCAATAGTATTGCGTTGGGTTGTGGCTGCGGCGACCGTATACGTGGTTGACACGTACCCCCGTGCGTGTAACCACGAAAGTGTTTTGGCGGTACGTTGGGCGGTGCCATTGAGTTGTGATTGGATGGCTTCGTCACTAAGGGTTGCACGTTGACGTAAAAGATAGAGCAATCCACGTTCGTCAGCAGGTACGTCATGGAGGGCGACACTGTTGCCTTGATCAGTAATGTTCCACATTTTGGTTGGTTTGCCGATGGCTCCAGACGGGATGAATAACGGCAATATTGCGGCAATTGGTGTCGCATAATGGCGAGCCATCCATTGTGCCAAATCAATTTGGTGTTGCGTAAGCGCGATGTCTGCCCAAGAAGTAATCGATTTAAAAGTGGATGTGCTAGTGATTCGTGTGTCAGAAATTACGACACCTACGACAATTTGTTTGCCGAGTGGGACATAGACGACTTGCCCGCGTGCGGGCGGCTGGTGTGGGTCGGCGACTGCATATGTCAACGCATCGGCAATTCCGTATTGTTGAGCGTTGCGAATGAGTTGTACATCAACAATCAGGGTATTCATAAGGATAGTGTACCAGATGCAATACGTTCGCCAAAATACCGGTGAAAGGGTCAGTCAACTATTTTTTGCAATATGTAGCGAGCTTTGGTATAATCCGCTATTGGGATTATTAACTTCTGCTCCACCATCATTGTACACAGCGCAGGTATATGCACTGAGTGGGGCAACACCAGAGGAGGCACAATGCGCGACCGTAAGCGTGAGTACGAATTATTGTTCATCGTCTCGCCCATGCGTTCATCGGAAGAAGAAATTTCTGCCACGATTGAACGTGTTTCACAGCAAATCACCGGTGTCGGTGGTGTCATCAACACAGTCTTGCAGACGTCACCATGGGGACGCCGCAAGTTTGCCTACCCAATGCGTGAGTATGCCGAAGGCGAAGCAAGTCGCCGGGTCTTCACCGAAGGGTATTACGTGTTGGTGAATTGTACGTTGCCCACGTTACAAATCCGTGAGTTGGAGCGTCTGTTCAAGCTCAACGAGGCGGTGTTGCGCTATTTGTTGACGCAAGTAGAGCCGCGCCCTGTTGTCGCCGCCGTTGCAGAAGCCCCCGCATCAGACGCGTAATAACGCACCATACAGTAGAGGTGAAACATGACGGAAGATACCCGTAAATCCAATAGTCAGCGCCGCAAGTTTGGTGGACGCCGCAAGGTTTGTATTTTTTGTGTTGATCAAATCGGCACGGTTGATTACAAAGATCTCAAGCGCTTGCAACGATTTGTGTCAGAGCGTGGCAAGATTTTGCCCCGCCGTCGCAGTGGCACGTGTGCCAAGCACCAACGCTCGTTGACGGCCGCCATCAAGCGTGCACGCCAAATGGCATTGTTGCCTTTTGTTGGCGCCAATACCCGCTAAAATTTGTTCCTGAATGCGGTGCGTCGAACGGCGCACCGCATTCATGTTATCTGCGTTTGTTCCTTCCATTCAAGAGAGGTTGGGCATGACACAATCGAAAAATGACGCACGTGAACAGGCGCGGCGCGTGGCAGATCATCGCCATATCACAAAAAGCGAACGCGAAAATCAACGACGTCGATTGGTCATCATTACGACCGTCGCTGCCGTAGCAATTGCGTTGGTCTCGGTGGTCAGTGGTGTGATCTATGACAAGGTAATCATTCCTGCGCAAACGGTTGCGACGGTGGGGAACGTGAATTTGTCACGTGAAATGTATGTCCGCGAAAAGCGCTTGTCGTTGGCGGCAAACATGGCGCAAAATCTCTTGTTGGCGTCGTTTGGTGGTCAATTTGCCGAACGCTTCCAGCAGCAAAACCCCTATCTCGAATCACAAATTGCTGGCACAACCTTGAGCGAAGAGCCCGATGGTCAAATTATTGCGGAATGGGTCCAAAACGAATCACTTCGCCAAGCAGCCAACACAGAATTTCAATTAACCGCATCAGAAGGGCAAGCTGACCAAGCGCTCGTTGCTGATTACGGTATGGTGTTTGGCGAAACTGCCACACCACTTGCCATTACGGCAACAATTGTTCCCACGCTGACACCAGGCGGGCCAACGGCCACTACTGAGCCAGAGCCAACCAATGCCCCACCGACGGCCACCCCTGACGAAGCCAAGGCCAAGGATGTTGCTGGCAAAATCGTCGATACCATCTTTACCAATTACACGACGGCAATGCAACCCACCGGAGCCAAGCCGGTCTTGACACGCGATGACTTCTTGCAAGCCTTGCGACGTCAATATGAGCGCCAAGCCTTGATGGAACGTGTCAAAGAAAAATTATTGCCAGCTGATACCTATCAGGCTTCGACTGAACCAACTGGCATTTATACGAGTCAGATTTTTGTGCGCGTTGACGTACCAGAAGGTACAAGCGCTGCAGATAAAGATGCCTTGTATGCGGCCCAAAAAAGTCGCGCAGATGAAATCATTGCCAAGCTCAAATCAGGCACAGACTTCGCAACATTGGCCCAAACTGAATCAGACGATTATACCAGCCGCAAAGACGGTGGCACCATGGACTCGTTTGACTTGACCGGCAAATCAGTGGCAGGCAGTCAATACGATGCGGCGTATGTTGCCGCAGCTATTGCCTTGAAGCCCAACGAAATTGTTGCCGCACCCGTGCGTACTGATTTCGGTTGGCATGTCATTAAGCTCAACAGTACGTCCGTACCGACGGTTGAAGAACAACTCCGTGATGGTCGCACCAAGGCTTTTGAGACTTGGTTTACGGCATTAGAGACCAAGTACCCCGTATCGTATGCCGTTGCACCGACTGCAACCATTGTTCCTGTCGCAACAGGTGAACCAGCGCCGTTGCCCACTGCGCCACTCGCTGGCTATCCGACATCGACGGTGACTCCGGTAGTTGTTGCTACTGCTACGGCGAAACCCTAAAGTTATCGCGGAGGCAATGGGTTACCCATTGCCTCCGCGATATAGTGCAAATGTGAGGTCAAAATGCGTCGCTGGAAGCCATACCCATCGCCTGGCCGCTGGTTGGCGCTTGTGCTTGCGGTGGTTTTTACGGGTGGATGTATTGCCTTTGCACTGCTTGCGCATCGCCATTTCAGTGGTGCCCCCGTAGACTGGACGATTAATCTCGAATTCTATCTGCAGTTTTTGGCAATGATTGCCATGCTGATTTGCGCAGGTTCGGCATGGATGCGCTTTGTCCAAGTCCAAACATTATGGTATGGGCTTGATCGCAATGCGGTGTATATTTCGTCATTGGGCAACCGTGAATTGGTGCCCCTTGATCAGATCCGGCGCCTCGATTTCGGTGTGCAAGTAGGCAAATTACCGCGGGCATTGCTCCAAGGTATCGGTAGTTTTTGGGGTGACACCAAGGCAAGTGATCAAACACCGGTCATGGTGCGTAGTACCTTGCCGGTAAGTCGTTGCTTGTTTATCTTGACGGCGCGTGGCACGTATGCGATTTCGCCCAGCGAAATCGAAGCATTTGTCCAAGATCTCGAACAACGTAGTAATCTCGGCGCTACCAAGCGCTTAATCCCCGAAACCGAGTATGGTCCGTGGTTTAATATACCGTTTTGGAGCGACTATAGTAGTACGCTACTCCTCGGTTTAGCACTCTTTATCAACGTACTCGCAGTCGGGTTGTTGGCGTGGTATTACCCCACCTTAACCGAGACAGTCCAAATGCGTTTCGATGCGATTGGTGATGCCAGCCAGCTCCGTCCCCGCTATCAAGCCCTCTTTTTGCCGCTCGCAGCCCTCGGTGTGACGAGTGTCAATCTACTTGGCGCCATGCTGTGCTTCCGCTACGAAAAACTCGTAGCTCGTTTGCTCCAGGGTGCCTCCGTGGTTGTGCAAATCTTGTTTGCGGTGGCAGTGTTGATGATTGTCCGTGCATAAACAAAAAACCACCCTGCGATGCGCATAAGCACACCGCAGGGTGGTTTTTTTGTGGCATTTAGGGCTGTTGTTTAGCCAATTCATGGAGGCGTGCAACCCGGTCAGCTGTTGGAGGGTGCGTACTAAACCAAGATGCAAGCCCACCACTAAACGGATTGATGATAAAGAGCGAGGCCGTCGCCGGGTTGGCAGCAATCGTGGTGGCCTGCGTGGCGTGGGCTTGGGTGTCGATTTTGGTGAGGGCTTGGGCGAGGGCGAGCGGTTTGCCGGTGATTTGGGCAGCACCTTCGTCTGCGGCAAACTCACGTGTGCGCGAAATGCCCATTTGGATCAATGTGGCGGCAATTGGTGCCACAATCATCAACGCCAGTGATGAGAGCATGCTGGTGCCGCCACGTTGGCGATTGCCCCCCAATAGGGTGCCCCAACGCAATAAATAGGCAAATTGCGTAATCACTCCAGCCATGCTTGCACTAATCGCACTCACCAACGTGTCGCGGTTTTTGATGTGGGCTAATTCGTGGGCAATTACCCCGGCCAGCTCATCGTGATTGAGGGTGCGCATGATGCCCGTGGTGACGGCGACTACCCCATGCTCAGGGTCGCGTCCCGTGGCAAAGGCATTGGGCTCGGCGCTTTCGACAATATAGACTTTGGGAGTGGGGATTTGGGCGCGTTGCGCCAAATCTGCCACCAGTTGTGGAATGGCTGGGTTGTCACCTGCCCCAAAGGGCCGAGCGCCGGTCATCGCCAGCACCAGCGTGTCGCTGTTCCAATACGAAAGCAAATTCATGACGATGGCGATGATGACGCCAAGGGTGGCGCCACCTTGACCAGCGATGCTACCCCCAATTACAACGACTAATACGGTCATCACCGTCATCAAAAGTGCCGTGCGGAGCATGTGGTTCATAACATTCCTTTTTGTACAATAATCTGCCCCGATGGGCTGGCAAATAATCATGATTATTATAATCAACGTGCAGGAGTGTTGGGAGCAATGTGATTGATTGGTATAATAGAATTCACTTGATGCCCATGGGAATTGTGCGTGTGCCAACGATAGGTGAACAATGCTCCCTGATTTACTCCATCAACTTAATCGCCTTGTCAGTAACGTCACCTTGATTGTCACATTTTCGCTATGGGCCTATCTCACTATCCGGTCGTGGGGTGGGGCTGTTGCCCGGGCACTCACAATTATGTTGTTTGGGGTATTTACGGCAGTTACAGCCGACGTCCTCATTCAAATCGCTCATGATCTGGTCATTCTTGAATTTTTGTTGCGCTGGTCGTGGCTGGGGATTATGTTAGTGCCGACCAGTATGTTTCATATGGTGATGGCCTTGGCCATCCAACTGCAAATCATCAAGCCACGTATGTGGATTGTCTGGGTCTGTTATGCGATTGGTATGCTGTTTGTGGTGTGCGTGATTACTACCAATCTGGTAGTGGCCACGCCCATTCGGAGTGGGGGCGTGCCCGCATTGACCCCCCAAGCGTTGTTTAGTGGCGTCGCAGTATTTGCCTTTGGGGTGGTGACATTGGCATGGATTTTGTTGT
>DBCF01000055.1:14410-21576 GCA_002292925.1 Roseiflexaceae bacterium UBA965
GTGGCGGGTGCGGGCGACTGTACTCACCCCTAGTCTGCGCCGGCGTATGACCTATATGGTGGCGAGTTGGTATGGGCCACTGTTGCTGAGCTTCCCGATTTTGTCGTTGTTGCCCAAGGCCTATTTGCTGCCCGAATCGATTAGTTTGAGCCTCGGGATTGTGGCAGCACCCATCGCTGCCATATTTATGATGGTGACCGCTTATAGTGCCACTTTTGTGGGGTCGCCACAGCCTGACCGCATCGTCAAGCACGATTTTTTGCGGTGGTGGTTGTATGGCCCGTTTATTGGTGTCAGTATTATTTTGTTTTTGCAGGTTGTACCGGTGTTTGCGGCGATTTCCCGGTTCCCAACCGAAATCTGGGCCGTCTTTGGCATCATGATGATGACGGTCATTATGCCTATTTTGGTCAATCAAATTCGCCCATACCTCGATAATCTGATCTATTCCAATGACCACGAAGACATCGATTACTTACGTACCTTGCCCCGTACCACCTTTACCCAGACCGATTTGCGCCGTCTGCTCGAAAACTCGTTGACCGTCATGTGTGGCGCCGCCCAGAGTGATTCAGCGTTTGTGGCAGCCCCCGATGACTTTGGCGTGTATGCCGTCAAAATGATTGTCGGGGGGCGGCGGCGGATCCGCCAACTCTTTGACCAAATCCCCCTCGAGGCCTTGATTACCCGCTTGCAAACACATCAAAGTACTCAGCCATTGTTACTCAATGATTATGGCATTGCCGTGTTGCGTAATCCAGAAGGCCAAATCGTAGGGGTGTTGGGGTTATATCAGTACGAACGCATCACTGCCCCTGACGTGCAACAACTGGTGGCCACCTTGACCCGCCAAGTCGAGCATGCCTTGGTGATGGTGACGATGCAACAACGCTTAATCGACACCTTGCGCACCATGGCTCCTGAAATGAGTACCCTGCAACAGATGAGCTCACGCATCGAGCAGGCTACGCCTGATGCCTTGCAATCTCTCGAAGACGACGTCGCCATGATGCCCGAATTCACGCAACTCGTGCGAGACGCCTTGACGCACTATTGGGGTGGCCCCAAGCTGTCTGACAGCCCGTTGCTGGGGCTCAAATCGGTCAAACGAGTGCGTGATGCCCACGGTGGTAGCCCCACCAAGGCCTTGCAACTGGTGTTGCGTCAAGCCATCGACAACATCCGCCCTGATAGTAGTGTGGCCACCACGGCGAACGAATCGATCCTCTATAACATTTTAGAAATGCGCTTCTTGCAGGGGCGCAAAATCCGCGATACCGCCGACCGCTTGGCGATGAGTGAATCAGACTTGTATCGCAAGCAACGTATCGCCGTCGACGAAGTGGCGCGCCAATTGGCCATGATGGAAGAATCACACCACGAGAGCACCACCCCGTAAATATTCCATTCTTTTTTGTGGAAAAACGTGGGGCACAGGCGTGAATTGGAATTGCATGCGTTTAGCTGTATGTGCCGGTTTCGTGTGGCACGCATGAAAGCCAGCGCACCGTACGGTCTATAAGTGTGCTCATTCACGTCCGCGCCAGAACTTTTTTGACAAAAATAAGAAAAATAGGCAAACAAAAAACACGGATTCACGCTATTTTTAGATTGGTGGTAGAATAGAGTTCGGTTTCGGTCAAAGTAAAAGAGGCACATTGTGAGTGATCAAGTATATGATGTTGTGATTGTCGGGGCAGGACCTGGCGGATATGTATCGGCGATTCGCTCTGCGCAACTCGGCTTGAAGGTTGCGATTGTCGAGCGCTCGATGATGGGTGGCGTCTGTTTGAACGTGGGTTGTATTCCCACTAAAGCCTTGTTGCATACCGCTGATTTGCTTGAAGAAATCCACGAGAGCTCCAAGTTTGGCGTCAATACCACTGGTGTGAGCCTCGACTGGGATGCCTCGATCAAAAACAAAGATGGTGTGGTCAAGCAAATGACCCAAGGCGTGTCGTTTTTGATGAAGAAAAACAAAGTTGATGTCATCATGGGTGCCGCCAGCCTCGGCGATCGTGGCAACGTGGTGGTGACAGGTGCCGATGGCGCGACGTCGACCATTACCACTAAAAACACGATTATCGCTACTGGTGCCAAGCCCCGCGAAATTCCTCAAGTAGGGGCGATTTTTGATGGCGAGCGTATCATGTCGTCGTGGCAGGCCTTGAGTATGAAAACCATCCCCCAATCATTGTTGATTGTCGGTGCTGGTGCCATCGGTGTCGAGTTTGCCTCGATGTTTTGCACCTTTGGCAGCAAAGTCACCTTGGTCGAAGCCCTGCCCCGAATTGTGCCCAATGAAGACGAAGAAATTAGCGTGGAATTGACCAAAGCCTTGAGCAAGCGCGGGATTACGATTATGACCGGCGCCAAACTCCAAAACGTCGCCCACCACGGCGACGGCGTGCGGGCCGTGATTACCGATGCCGCCGGCAAAGAAGTCATCATTGATGCCGAACGCTCGTTGATTGGCATCGGCATCGTTCCCAACACCAAAGAGCTCGGCCTCGAAGCTCGTGGTGTCACGCTCGATCAACGCGGGTTTGTGCAGGTCGATGCCATGATGAAAACCAGTGCCGAAGGCGTTTATGCCATTGGTGACTGTGCCATTACCACGCCGTGGTTGGCCCACAAATCATCGGCCGAAGGGATTTTGGCGGCCGAAGCAATTGCCGGCCACAACCCCAAAGCCATCAATTACGGTATCATCCCATCCTGTACCTATTGCACCCCCGAGATTGCTAGCGTGGGCTTGACCGAAGCCAAAGCCCGTGAACAAGGGTATGATGTCAAAGTCGGCAAGTTTTCGTTTGCCGGTAACGGCAAAGCGACCATCCTTGGCCAACGCTCAGGCTTCGTCAAAATCGTTGCCGAGAAGAAGTACGATGCCGTGTTGGGGATGCACTTGATTGGTCCCAAAGTCACCGAATTGATTGCCGAAGGCGCCTTGGCTTTGTCACACGAGGCCACCGCCGAATCGTTGATGCGCACGATTCATGCGCACCCCACCCTGTACGAAGCCTTGGGCGAAGCCGCTCATGCTGCTGCTGAGGGTGCGGCTATTCATATGTAAGATGAGGGCCTGCAAATGCCAGTTGTAATTCGCTTAACCACTGCAGATCATGGTGGCACGACGATGTCGTGTGGCACGCCTGGGAATGATTGTGGTCCCGATTGTGGCTGTGGCTGCCCCTATACGGGGATGAACGAGCGCGGTGCGGTCGAGGATGTCTATGCTATCGAATCACGCTACCCGGGTAAGTGGCTGGCGTTGGTGATTCCCCCCGGCGAAGACGAATACCACCCCGAACGGGGCATGTTGGTGGCGTATGGCGATGGCGAAGACGAAGTCTTTGATGCTGCCAATCGCGTGACCTTCAACCAAGTGGTGCATGTCTACTTCAATGGGTCGTTCGTCGATTATATGGCATGGGCTGACCACGCCTAAGCTACTTACACAAACCCCCGTCGCAGTGATGCGACGGGGGTTTGTTATGCATGTGGGTTGTGGGGCTAGTTTTTGGCTTTACCACGGGGTGTTTTGGCGGGTACGGGGGTACCGGCGCCGTTGATGTCACGGTCAGTGGCATACCACAGCTCCGTAGGGATAACAAAGTGGTGGAATGACTGGTTGGCCATGCCATACCAATGTTCCCACTCGTCGACGGTTTCGCCTTGGTAGGTGAGGACCATCAACCATTTGTCGACATACATGGCCCAGACTTTGCGTTTGCGGGTCACGCCGTTGTCGTCGAAGGTATAAAAGCGCTCGAATTTGATGAGGTTGCCAATCACGGTGTCGGCACGTTCGAGGATGGTGCAGGCGGGCAGTTGGGCTAAGCCTTTTTCGAAGGCCTCCGCCAAATCGGTGGCGTCGTTGGCTTCGGCGGTAAATTGTAATTGGTCGATCCAAATCGCCACGTAGGTGTGGGTGTTGGTGGCTGACGGCGAAAACAAGCGCCCGTCGCGGCCAAAATCGATGTCGAATTGGTGCCAATCTGAGGGGAAGCGCACACTGTAGCGGCCTTGGGCATCGCGATAGGTATCGATGCCGACAAATTTGGGGGTTGGGCGAGTGGATTTCATATATCAGTCCTCTAAATTTCATTCCAAACGAAATTACGTCGCAAATAACTGCAGGCATCGTACCACAAATTAGACGGCTTCACCAAGTTTGACGGCTTCACCGATGCGCATCCGTTGCACGATCCAGAGCTCGAGTAGCACGATTCCGACCATCAAAATCACGGCAGTAAGGGCAATGATTGCGGTGTCAGTCTGGGCAAATTGCACGAGGAACGGCGGAGTGTTGGGGTAGGTGCCTTCTTGTACTTTGAGGAAGGGCAGATACATATTGCTGGTAATTACCCCTACGGCGATACCACTGAGGGTGCTAAAGCCGATGGTAATGAGTTGCTCGATGGTCAAAATGCCCCGTAATGATTGCTGACTAATCCCAATCGCCCTGAGCACGCCCAACTCGACACTGCGCTTGCGTAGTGCCAGCAAGGTGTAGGCCATTAAGCCAATCAGCGACATGCCCCCCGTGGCGAGGAATCCCACCGACAGCAACCCAAACAACCCTTGGCGTTGCGGTTGCAAAATGTCGGCGTTGATAAAGGCTTGGGGTGTATAGGGCATCACTTGCAAGCTGTTGCGGTAGGCGGCGGCTTGCACTGCTTGGGCGTTGGGGTGGCCGTCGCTGTGCAACCAGATTTCGTAAGGGTAGAGCCCATTGAGCTCGTCTGAAATATAGACGTAATTGGCGATGACAAATCCCGGACCTTCGTTGTATAAGGTGGGCATGTAGGTGATGATGGCCGCCACGCTCAACGAAATCTCGGTGCGGGTGCCGAGGAAGTCGGCGATCACCGTGAACCGATCGCCCACCCGTAGATTGCTGGCAGTAGCAAATTTCGTTGAAACAATTGCTTGATCCATGCTACTCGACATCTGATTGATGATTTCCCCCAGCGACGCACGTTCATAGTCATTACGCCACGTAGCGGCTACCACACTCGTAAACGACGATGGATTAATCGAATACAAGATGCCTTTGCTGTCACTGCCGTTGACAATGAAATCGACGTTGTTGGCGGCCACATTGGTGACGGCGGTGATGGAATCCACCGTTTTGAAGTCGTCGAGTGGCACGTACAAATAATCGAGTGAGATGCTGGCTGATTGTTCGCCACCGGTGCTGGTCAACGTGCCCCCTCCTTGCAACAAATCGGGGTTGGGTAAGTTGGGCACATCCCCGGCAATGTCGGCACTGGTGACGGTCAACGTGCGTGGAAGCATGCGGAAATCAGCGCCGCTGCGGTAGTTGGCGCGATCGATGCTGAATTGGTCGAGGGTCCGCGCCATCGACGCCGTAAACGTTGCCAAGCTAATCGTCAGTATCAACAACAACGTCGGTCCGCGTAGTGTGCCAGGATTGCGTGAAAGTTGACGTAACGACGAAATCAAAGCCACCCCCGGAATGTTTTGGATGAGATTGGCGATGATGCGGATGAGTGCGGGGAAGATTCGAATCAATAACAGGCTGGTTGCCCCGATAAACAGGGCCGGGGCTAATAGGAGCAACGGATTTTGGAAGGGATTATTGAGGGCCTGAGTTTCATTGACGCCTGGGACGGCGAGGGATTTACCCAACGCGAGTTGTTGGTAGCCGTACCAGGCGGGGATAAGGAGTAGAACGTCGATGTACAAACGACTGACCCAGCTGGGGCGATTGTTGCGAGCTTGGGATTGACGTAACGTGACAATGGTGTTTTTGGTTAACGAGATGGCAGGCAAGAGCAATGCCGGGATGGCGAACGATGCGATGATAGCACCATGCCACCAACTTTGGGGCATCAGCTGTGGCGTGGGCACATTGAGGCTGTCAAAGCGCAAAAACGATTGGGTCAACGCAATTGCCCGCGCAAACAAAAGCGACAACGGCACGCCAGCGACGAGGGCACTGGTGGCCACAAATAACCCTTCGCAGAGTGACATGCCGAGTAATTGGGCGCGGGTCACGCCGCGGCTCCGGAGCACGGCGATTTCGAGTTCTTGGCGGGCAACCAATAACCCGGTGATTTGCCAGACAAACGCCAACAGGAGTCCAATCAACGGTACGCCAAATAAGAGCAACGTTACGGTTAATTTCTGTACTTCATCACGTTGGCGGGCGAGCTGATCGAGGGGCGATTTGTAGAGGTCGATGCCGGGTAAGAGCTGGCCCATTTCGCTGTTGACGGTGGTGATAGCGGTGCTCAAGGCGGCAGTTTTGTTGCTTTGCACGCCAGTGCCGTCATAGGCGGCGTACCAGCCGGCTTGTTCGACGAATTCGGCGGGAGGGCGGTGGACGAGGTTTTTCCAGGTGATTTCGGGTACAAAAAAGACGTCGCTATAGGCAGCAGCGGGGGTGAACCAATAGAGGTCATTGTCGTTGCGGGCTTGCCAGAGGCCGACGATTTTGACGGTGACATCGAGGCCGTATCTGCCACCTCGTTTGTGCGCCAAAAACTGATCGTCGATGAGGATAGTGCTTTTGGTGGCGAGGCTGTCGGCGACGAGGACTTCCATCGGGCCGGTACCATCCCAGGCGGCAGGCATGCGCCCATAGGTGAGGCGGATGTGGTTTTCGAAGTCGGTGAGGAAGCCGATGCGGGCACGGGTGATTGATGGGGTGATGGGTTTGGAGTCAGGGAAGCGGATTTCGAGCTTTTCGCTGGCGCCATAGCGCACTGTGGGTGGGGGCGGCAAGTCGACTCCATAGCCACGCAGATTGGCCATCAAATAATCGGCTTGGAGCCATTGATCGTAGCTGATGGGTTTGGTGCTGGCACTGCCATATTTAAAAATGAGTGAAAACGGTGGTAGATTGTTGCCTTGGTCGGTTTTGGCGCTAATGGCGCTAATCAGCATACGATACCCGGCTGCTTCGGCATAGACGGGGATGCTGACCGTAAGCGCAATCGCCACGGTGAACCCTAACCAAATCACAAATAAGAGGAACGGTTGCGCCAAGAGCCGGCGAATAATGGTGGTGATAATGGCATTGATTGCAGAAAACGAGGTATTTTTCATGAGACGCTACAGATCTATCATTTCATACGGATACCATTGTTGCATTATACCGCCAAAGAATGTCGTAGGGGCGATTAAATCGGTCG
>DBCF01000283.1 GCA_002292925.1 Roseiflexaceae bacterium UBA965
AGCCATTGCCCGCTGCAGACCCGCCGCGCACCTTTGCGCGGATTGACCGCGCCCAGACGTTGCTGGGTTTTCAACCGCAAACGCCACTCGCTCGCGGGTTGGCTCAATATTGGGAATGGTATCGTCGTGAATATGGATGCTAAAAACAACACCAGTGAGCGTGGGTTTTCGTTGGTAGATGCCTTGCGTCGCCCTCGTACGTGGGTATCGTTTGGGATGGCGGCGGCTTTGATTTTTTTCGTCTTTCGCAGCCTCGATGTCAGTGTAGCTGAAACGTTGGCGACGATGCGTGAGACCGACGTCAAGTATTTGTTTGTGGCGTTAGGGGTCTTTTATTTGACCTTTCCGTTGCGGGCCTTGCGCTGGCGTATGCTCATCGAAAATGCCGGTATTGCGCCCAAATCTGCCCGCACCAGTTGGGCCTCATTGCCGGCCTTGATGGAATACATTTATTTGTCATGGTTTGTCAATTGTGTGGTCCCCGCCAAATTGGGTGATGTCTATCGCGGCTATTTGCTCAAACACAACGGTAAGGTGTCGTTTTCGGCGACGGTGGGTACCGTGTTTGCGGAGCGATTGCTCGATATGTTGGGGTTGTTCACCTTTTTGCTGATATCGGGGATGGCGGTGTTTGGCACGCATGTGCCCCCTGAAATGCAGTGGTTGTTTTGGGTTGGCGCAGGGCTCGTCGCAGTGATTGTACTGTTGCTGTTGAGCCTGCGCTGGTTGGGGCCAATCGCACAACGCTACATTCCGGAACGCTTCCAACAGCGCTATACGCAGTTTTCGGCTACCGCACTGCAATCATTCAATCCGCAAATTTTGCCAGGGTTGATTGGCTTGACGTTGGTGATTTGGTTGCTCGAAGGCTGCCGGCTCTACTTCGTGATTGTGTCGATGCATAATCTCGGCTTGGAGTTGCCGTTATCGTTGGTGATTTTTGTGTCGCTGGCATCGTCGTTGTTGACGGTGGTACCCTTTACGCCGGCGGGGCTGGGGTTGGTCGAAGGTGCCGTCACGGCGGTGCTGGTGACGATGGTGCATGTGACCCGCCACGTGGCGTTGGCGGTGACCTTGCTCGACCGCTTGATTAATTTCTGGAGCATCATTATTTTCGGCACGATTTTGTATATTGTGAGTAAACGACGATGACGGTGCGTGTGGCCATTGACTATACGGCAGGGGCCTGGCAAGGTGCCGGGATTGGGCGTTATACCCGCGAATTAATTCGTGCGGTGTTGTTGACTGCCCCGGCAGATTATCGATTTGTGCTCTGTTATGCATCAGGTTGGCCAGGTCAAAAACCACCGTACCACGCTGATATTGCCGAATTGGTGGCGTTGCGGGCCGGTACGACGACGTTGGCGATTCCCTTGCCGCCCCGTCGGCTGACGCAGTTTTGGCATCGCCTCAAGGTGCCATTGCGCATCGAATGGCTGACGGGGGCGATTGATCTGGTGCATGCGCCGGATTTTGTCTTGCCACCGACGGGTAAACCGGGCATCGTTACCATCCACGATTTGTCGTACCTCGTCCATCCCGAATGTGCCGTGCCGGGGGTGGCGCGCTATTTGACCGAAGCGGTGCCGCCGTCACTTGCCAGCGCCAGTGCGATTTTTGCCGACTCGCTGTCGACCAAAAACGACCTCATCAATTTGCTCCAGATTGCCCCTGAGCGGGTAGAGGTAGTCTATGCGGCGGTGGGTGGGCAATTTGTGCCAATGGCCGAGGAGGTAATTGCGCCGATTCGGGCAAAATATCAATTACCGGCACGGTTTTTGTTGACTGGTGGCACACTCGAGCCCCGCAAAAACTATGTGCGCTTGTTTGAAGCCTATGCCAAGGCCCGTCAAATGGCGGCTGATATGCCGCCATTGCTGGTATTTGGCCGCAAAGGCTGGATGTTTGAAGATATTATTGCGGCCCCCGCGCGGTTAGGGATTAGTGAATTTGTGCGATTTATTGATTTTGTAGATGACAAAGATTTACCGGCGTTGTATAATCTCGCGTGGGGCTTTGTCTATCCGTCGATTTACGAAGGATTTGGCTTACCGCCACTCGAAGCATTGGCATGCGGTACCCCGACCATGGTGTCAAATGTGTCGAGTTTGCCCGAAGTCGTCGGTATGGCAGCCATTCAAGTATCACCGACAGACACCGCAATGATGGCCACACAATTAGTGGTACTGACACATGATGATGCGATGCGCGCGACGTTGCGCACGACTGGGCCAGCGCAGGCAACTCTTTTTCGTTGGGAAGCCGCTGCCCAACAGGTGCTACAACAATATGCACGTTTGTGCAAAGTAACGTCTGGAGAATAGCAACGTATGTCGCAACCGGTTGAATCGTACCCCAAAATCATGTTGGAAGCGCAAAACACCCGTGATCGGATCGCTCTCATCCTCTCCAAATACTTTTCGCCGTTGTTTGCGGTACTGGCGAGCAATCTAATCGCGGCGCTCAACGTGCCCGAAGGCTTTGCTGAGGGTGCCAAATGGGTGCTGATTACGATGTGTATTCAAATCATCCCGGTGGTGATTTTGTACGAAATCCGTTTGGCGCAAGGGCGGCTTAGCGATCCCGAAATGTCGCATCGCCAAGAGCGCAATGAGGCTTTTTTGCTAGGTGGGATTTCGATGATAGTTGCAGTAACTATCCTCTCTGTGTATAATGCACCGGCTTCGGTACTCGCACTAGCATCGTCGTTTTTGTTAATCTCGGTGTTGTGCGGTATTGTGAATTTATGGTGGAAAATCAGTATGCACGCCTCGGCGATTGCTGCAGTGGCGACTATTGCAACGTTGCAATCGCGCAGCCTCGGAGCCGTCTTCTGGTGCATCGTCATCGCAGTTGCTTGGTCGCGGTTGCACACCCGCAACCACACACTTGGGCAAGTCATTGCGGGGACGTTTTTGGCCACGACGGTGGTCTATGGGGTATATTCCTATATTGTTGTGTAGGTGCCATTGTGGCACGAGGAGTCTGTGGTGACTAAAGTCAAAATGACCAAGGGCAAGTACAATCATTTGTTGGCTTGCGCCGACGCCAATGGCGTCATTGCTGCGGCAGCCGCTGACCAACGCGGTTCATTGCAAAAATCTATCGCCAAAGCCCGGGGCGAAAACGGTACCGCCACTGCCCAAGACTTGAGCCAGTTTAAAGCCATCGTAACGCGTATCTTGACCAAACACTCCAGCGCGATTTTGATGGACCCCGAATTCGGTTTGGATGCTATCAACGCCCGCCAACCAGGCTCAGGTGTGCTCGTTTCATACGAAAAAACCGGCTACGACGTTAGTGTCAAAGGGCGCTTGCCTGATTTGTTGTCAGAGTGGAGCGTCAAGCGCATCGTTGAGTTGGGTGGCAACGGCGTCAAAATCTTGCTCTATTACAATGCCTTTGACGACGCCAAAATCAACGACATCAAGCATGCCTTCATCGAGCGCGTCGGTGCCGAATGTGCCGCCAACGACATTCCTTTCTTCCTCGAGCCGTTGGCATACGACGATAACCTCGGCGACGAAAAGGGTTTTGAGTTCGCCAAAGTCAAGCCCAAATATGTCACCGCCTACATGCAGGAGTTCTCAAAACCTCGCTACGGCGTCGACATCCTCAAGGTCGAAGTACCCGTCAATATCGCCTACGTGGAAGGGACGCGGGCCTACAAAGGTCAAACCGCCTACACCATCCCCGAAACGATGCGCTACTTCCGCGAAGCCGGTGAAGCCGCTGCCAAGCCCTTCATCTACTTGAGCGCTGGTGTTAGCGACGAAATCTTCCGCGAAACCCTCGAGATTGCCGCTCAAGCCGGTACCAATTTCTCGGGTGTGTTGTGTGGCCGTGCCACTTGGCAAGACGGCGTACCGGTTTATGCCACTCAAGGCGCCGATGCCCTCGAAGCCTGGTTGCTCGACCGTGGCGTCACCAACGTCAAGGCCCTCAACGAAGTATTGGCCAAGGGTGCCAAGCCGTGGTGGGACTTCTACGGCGGCAAGGCCAACATCGACGTCGTCGACCAAGTTATTAGCTAATTAGCTCCCGTTGACCCCCACCGTTACGAATCTCCTCGTGACGGTGGGGGTTTTTGTGTAGAGAAATACGGTGGTGAACCCTTTGTGCGTCGTGTACGATCTGCGATTTTGCATGGGAGTGCATGCCACACCAAGGCTAATTCGTTGTACAATA
>DBCF01000052.1 GCA_002292925.1 Roseiflexaceae bacterium UBA965
TCCGTCGATATCGCTACGATATTGGTGTGGTGGCGGTGTCTCTGTGATTGGCGTCGCAAGCTGCAGTCGCTCGGTAATCCAGGGAATTGCGGCATAGGCTGCGACACCGAGTACATACCACGGCAATCCCCAATGGGGCAACCCGCCGTACCACCAGATGAGCAGCATACTGATGCTGTGACAGGCATAGAGGGCGATAATCGTGCGCGGCGTCTGTGGCCAGCTATAACGACTCACGATGGTGAGCAACACGATGGCGATGATGGGCCAAGCGGTGAGGTTGGGCAAGCCATAGTGGGTCGGTGCATGAATCCGAAATTGACTCAGCGCCACCGTCAGGGTGCGTTCGCTGTCGAGGACGACACGGTCGCTATTGAGGGTGATGTGGGTGGCGCTATTGCGGGATTGCCACGGAATATTCGCGAGGATGTGATACACCCGGAATTGCCCGGGCTGCACCACATGGCTCGCAATCACTTGCTGATTACTCGTCAAGGTGAGGGTGGTGGGTTGCTGGGCGGTTGTCGCCACATAGTCAATCATCACCAGCCCGACGAGGCGATACGGCACATTGAGTTGGGCGTCTGGCATAGCCCAACGAAACACGCGTTCAGGCTGTGGTTGGCGCTCGATGGCAAAAAAACCAATGAGGCTACTGTTGTCACGAATATTCACGGTATAAGGAGGGAGTGTGGTGGTGCCAAATAAAATACACCCCAACGCAATAAATATCAGACTGAACCACAGGTGAAGTTTTTGTGTCATGAGAAATTCTTGAAGGGCATAATGCCGTACGTATTGGGTGTGGTCGTATCCGTATCGCGCGAATCAAACAACGCTTTAGGTCAATTCGGTGCTATCGAGGGTGCGGGTGGCAATGCGTTCGATTTGCATAATCAAGCGCTCTTCGGGGTCGGGGCAGGCCACCAACGTATCGCGCTCGAGCCAATCATTGGCGGCCAGCAAGCGCTGTTTGGCGGGTAACAATGGCAAAATTGCACTCAGCGCATACAAACAAAAATGTTTGCCGGCCGGGATGCGTATCTGACTGCTGTCGGTGAGCTCAAAATAATCGCCTACCGCTAGCCCACACACTGAGCGCCCTTCGATGGCCACCACGGTAATCCGCAAATCATAGAGTTGAAACGGTAATGACATAATGCCTCGCATGCACGTGGGGTGGTGGGAATTACCCCACCACCCCAGCGTTAACTACCACGAAGGGCCGGCTTCGCCTTTGCGGGTTTTGCGACCATAGGCCAACTCTGCCCCACCCGACAAATAATGATCGACGCCGGTGGTAAAGGTGGCTTCAGAGGCAATAAACAAACAGAGTTTGCCCGCTTCCTCGATAGTACCCATCCGACCCATCAACTGGGCGTTGTCGCCGTGTTGGCGGGTCAATACTGGGTCATCTGACGCATCAATTCCTGCTTGCCACAACGGCGTATAGACGTTGCCTGGTGAGACACAATTGACGCGCACATCGTGGGCGGCTTCGTCGATGGCCAAGGCCTTGGTGAACGACGTGATGGCCCCTTTGGTGGCCACATAGGTCGTCGCATAGGGCTGGGCGATGGTACCGACCAAGCTCGACATATTGATGATATTGCCTTGGACTTGGCGCAGGTAGGGCAGGGCAAATTTGCAGGCCGCAAAAATACTGACCAAATTGAGTTCGAGCAAATCACGGAAGTCTTGGATGCTAAATTGGTCAATGGTGCGGGTCGGTGGGTGCCAACCAGCGTTGTTGATGAGACAGTCGATGCGGCCGTATTTGGCGATGACGGCTTTGATCATCGCTTCGATTTCGTCGGTCTTCGAGACGTCACACTTGACAAACCAGGCGCTACCGGGGCGTTTGGCGTTGAGTTCTTGTTCGAGGGCAGTGCCTTCTTTTTCGTTGCGAGCACAAAACACTACCGTGGCGCCGGCATCGGCAAACACGCGCACGCAACCCTCGCCAATCCCTTTGCTGCCACCAGTGACAATGGTGATTTTGTCGTCGTAACGCATACGCTCATCCTCCTTGATGATCCAAAAACGGCTGATACTGCTAGTATACCGCTGATTGCATCAATTGACGCACCACGCCCGCCCGTGCTAGGATGACGCAGGTAATTAATGCTACACGTGTGCAATGGAGCCCGTAATGACTGAAGCAGTACGCGTAATTTATTGGAATATTGGGGAAGTGCTTGGTAGTTTGACGGTCTATTTGACCGCCCTAGCTGCCATGTTGGTGTTGTTTTATGGCATCTTGCGTGATGTCGCCACCTGGCGCAAAGGGCGCCCCGAAAGTCGCCTCGATGCCTTCGGCTCACGAACTAGCGAGTTTCTTGTGCAATCACTGGGCCAAAAAAAGACGATGCAAGATCGCCGCCCCGGCATGATGCATGCCCTGATTTTTTTTGGCTTCCTCGGCTTGTTTATCGGTACTGACGTCATCGCCGTCGAAGAAGACTTCACCATCCCACTCTTAGGTGCTGATGCCGGCAAAATCTTGGTGGGTGATTTTTATCGGGCCTACGAAACCATTCTCGACGCCGTCGGCCTAGTCTTTGTGGCGGGGCTGATCTGGGCATACCTGCGTCGCTACAAAACCCGCCCCGAACGCCTGCACGAACGCCAATACGACCGCGAAGCCTTGCTGTCGTTGATTTTTGTGGGGGTGAGTGGTTACTTCATCGAAGGCCTGCGCATCGCCAATCAAACTATCGCTGGTGTGCCTGTTTACACCCAATCGTGGGCCGTGCAATCATTTGTGGGCTACGGTCTAGCGGTTATCATGTATGCCATCGGTTTGGGCAACGGCAGTAGCATCGGGCTCGGTTTGCACATTGGGCTGTGGTTTGCCCACACCATTGTGTCGCTGGCGTTCATCGCAGCCATCCCCTATACGGGCTTGCGCCATTTGGTCTACACGCCCCTCAATGCCTTTTTCAAACGTACCCGTCCCAAAGGGGCGTTGGCGGTGATTCCCAACTTTGATGCCGAAATCGAAAAAGACGAGCCTCAATTGGGTGTCGCCACCCTCAACGATTTGACGTGGAAGCAACGCCTCGACCTCGATTCCTGTATGAGCTGTGGTCGTTGTCAATCGGTCTGTCCGGCCCATGCCGCTGGCGCCAATTTGTCGCCCAAGTTCCTCATCACCAAACTGGCCGACATGCAACGGGGCGATAGCGTCACCATGAATGACGGTAGCCAAAAAATGCCCGTAGCCGATACCAGCGGTCGCGGTGCCTTTGACGCAATTGCCCTGCTCGAGCAAGGGTTTTATGACGAAAACGAAATCTGGAGCTGCACAACTTGTGGCGCCTGTATCGAAGAATGCCCGGCCCTGATCGACCACGTCGACTTGGTGGTTGATATGCGCCGCAATTTGACCATGATCAAAAGCGAAGTTCCTAGCGGCGTCAAGCGCGTACTCGACGGCATCGAACGCACCAGCAATCCGTGGCGCCTGCCCCAACGTGAGCGCGCCAATTGGGCCGCCGGTCTCAACATCCCCACCATGGCCGAAAAAGGCGAGGTAGAGGTGTTGTTTTGGGTGGGCTGTGCGCCGAGCTACGACGACCGCTCCAAAAAAGTCGCTCGCGCCATGGCCCAATTGATGCAACAAGCGGGTGTTGATTTTGCGATTTTGGGGGGCGAAGAGTGCTGCACCGGTGACCCGGCCCGCCGTATGGGTGAAGAATTGTTGTTCAAACAACAAGCCGAAACCAACGTCCAGACCCTCGGCCAATACAAATTCACCCAGCTGGTCACCACCTGCGCCCATTGCTACAACTCACATCAAAACGAATATGTGCAGTTTGGCGGCAAAGCGGGGGTTGATTATCAGGTCGTTCACCACACCGAGTTTTTGGCGCAACTG
>DBCF01000018.1:0-2040 GCA_002292925.1 Roseiflexaceae bacterium UBA965
CCGTTTGGCAGCGCGCACTTTTACATCTCTTTAGGCCCGCAAGGCAATCCGCAACACTTCGTCCATCGACGAAACGGGGATCAGCTCGAGTTCATCACGAATCCGCTGAGGCAGTTCGGCGATGTCTTTGGTGTTGGCGAACGGCAAAATAAAGGTTTTGATGCCGGCCCGGTGCGCCGCCAAGGTTTTTTCCTTTAAGCCACCAATCGGCAACACTTTGCCCCGCAAGGTCACTTCACCCGTCATGGCCACGTCACGGCGCACTTTGCGTCCCGTCATCGCCGAAATCAGCGCCGTGGTCATGGTAATCCCTGCCGACGGACCATCTTTGGGGACGGCACCTTCGGGCACGTGGATGTGGATGATGTGCTCATCAAAAAACGTCCCTGGGATGCCGAACTCATCGGCATGCGCCCGGGCATAACTCATGGCCGCATGCGCTGATTCTTTCATCACATCGCCCAGTTGCCCCGTGAGTTGGAATGCGCCCTTGCCTTTAAACGACAACACTTCGATAGACAACGTTTCGCCACCAACAGACGTCCAAGCAGCTCCCGTGGCGACACCCACTTCGTCTTGGAGCTCGGCCAAATCATAACTATAGCGGGGGACCCCGAGATAGTCTTTGACCTGTTCGGCATCCACTTGGGTCAGCGGCGGGGTCTCGACTTCGAGGTCGGCCACACGGCGAGCCACTTTGCGACAAATCGTGGCAATTTCGCGCTCGAGTGAACGCACTCCCGATTCGCGGGTATAGGCCTGAATCACCGTCAACAAGGCCGCATCACTAATAGTGAGGCTGGCTTCGGTCAAACCATGTGCTTCACGCTGTTTGGGCATCAAGAAGCGCGTGGCAATGCCGAGTTTTTCTTCTTCGGTGTAGCCACTCATCTCGATGATTTCCATCCGGTCACGCAACGGCGCCGGGATGGTGTCGAGCTGGTTGGCCGTCGCCACAAATACCACCTGCGACAAATCGAAGGGAATCTCGAGATAGTGATCCGAGAACGCGCCGTTTTGTTCGGGGTCGAGCACCTCGAGCAATGCCGACGTCGGGTCGCCCCGGAAGTCTTGGCCCACTTTGTCGATTTCGTCGAGCACAAACACGGCCGCCCGTGATTTGGCCGACTTCATCCCTTGGATAACCCGGCCCGGCATGGCGCCAATGTAGGTACGGCGATGGCCACGGATTTCGGCTTCGTCACGCACGCCACCGAGGCTCACCCGCACAAACTTGCGGTCGAGGGCCCGAGCCACCGAGCGCCCCAACGACGTTTTACCCACTCCCGGCGGACCAACAAGACACAAAATCGGTGACCGCATCTTGGTACCCACCAATTTGCGCACTGCGATATATTCGAGGATGCGTTCTTTGACCTTTTCGAGGCCATAGTGGTCTTCATCGAGGATGCGCTGGGCGTCGTGCATGTGAATGGCGGCCAGCTCTTCCATGTTCCACGGCAATGCCATCAACCAATCAATGTAGGTGCGAATCACCCCGGCTTCGGGGCTGCCTTGACCTTGTTGGGCCAGACGGCGGTATTCGTGCATGGCCTGGTCGCGCACGTATTCGGGCGCCACCATGGCTTGGATTTTTTTCTTGAGTTCGTCAACCGGATCATCAAGCTCAGCGTCTTCGCCCAATTCACGGCGAATCACGCGGATTTGCTCGCGCAAAAAGTATTCCTTTTGACCTTGGTCGAGGATTTCCTTGGTGTCGAGCTGGATTTTTTGGCGAATCTTCATCAATTCGAGATGCCGCGCCAACATACGGTGGACGATGTGCAACCGCGCCACTGGGTCGAGTTCCGTCAACACCGCGAGGCGTTCTTTGAAATCAAACGCCGGCGCATAGGTGACGATATCGGCCAAATGACCAGGCGCATCGATACGGCGCACAAAGGCCACCGCTTCTTGGGGTACTTCACCGAGGTGATCGACAAAGTCATCAACCTGTTGCTTGACCATTTCCATCAAGGCTTCGACGTCCATGTTGAGCACGACTTCGTCGCTAATCACATGGGCGCGCACCTGATAGTG
>DBCF01000018.1:2114-2679 GCA_002292925.1 Roseiflexaceae bacterium UBA965
ATGCGGGCGGTGCCATCAGGCAGCTTCATGAATTCTTCGAGGCGGGCGGTAACTCCCACCGATGGCAGCGGTGGCGGGGTACCGTTTTTGTACTGTTCGATGGCCTCTTCGGGCACAAAAATCAGCAAGACAGGTTGTTGGGCTTCCCAAGCGACTTCCAAGGCGCGAAACGACTTGCCTTGACCAATCTGCAAGGGCACCGTCATTTGCGGCATGATAACCATTTCGCCGAGCACGACGAGTGGGTAATCAATGGCGCCTGCTGTATTTCCCGTTGCTTCATTAGTCATTGCGTTTTCCTATCAACCATCATCATTAATATATTATCCATTGACGTTTGCAACGTCATTCTGTTCCAAGGCAATTAGCGATATTGCACAATTCGCAAAAAGCTGTCGGCAACTAAGGCGGCACCACCAACCAAGGCGCCATCGATATCAGGTTGGGCCATCAATTCATCGACGTTGTCGGGTTTGACACTCCCGCCGTATTGAATGCGCACCACATCAGCAGCGGCGCCACCAATCCGGCGCAATTCACCACGAATCGCGGCATGCATGGTTTG
>DBCF01000018.1:2693-4052 GCA_002292925.1 Roseiflexaceae bacterium UBA965
GGCATCGCTGGCGGTCGCCGTCAATCCGGTACCAATCGCCCAGACCGGCTCATAGGCCACAACCACGTCGGCAAGGCGATTACTCAAGCCAGCCAAGGCACCGGCGATTTGGCCGAGGACGATAGACTGGGCGTTGCCTGCTTCACGCTCGGCGCGGGTTTCACCTACACACACAATCGGCGTCATGCCTGCGGCCAGCACAGCGGCTGTTTTGCGGGCAATCATGGCATCTGTTTCGCCAAATAATTGGCGACGTTCGCTGTGCCCAACAATCACATAGGTACAACCAATATCACTGAGCATGGCCGGCGAGATTTCGCCGGTAAATGCCCCTTGGGCTTCGGGGTAGACGTTTTGGGCACCGACTGCCACCCCGCCACGGGGACGAGCAATCACGGCACCAAGGGCAGTAAATGTGGGGCAGATGACTACCGCACGGTCAGCGGAGATATTAGTCAGACCAGCCACGATGGCATCGGTCAAGGCAATCGCTTCGGCAACCGTCTTGTGCATCTTCCAGTTCCCGGCAATCAATTTGCTTCGCATGAGCGCATTCCTTTTATGTCAACAAAATTAGCGGATAATCAGCTCAACCATCCAACTCCATACGGTAATCAGTGTATCGTGACGCGCCAAACCAAACGCCATCGCCCCAGCCACGGCCAGCATCGCCACATAGACACTGGTCGACCAGGCCAGTACTTTGGCACCATCAAACGGTCCATTGGGGATGAGATTGAACAAGCCAATCCAAGCATTAAAGCCCACACCTACCATACAAATCACATACAACAAATCAAAATCCCAGCGCAGGATGTAGGCAACTGGGTAAATCAACAAAAACACCAACGCCAATACCAAATTCGACAATGGCCCGGCCAAGGCAATCAACCCGAGCCGGCGTTTGTCGTTGACACCGGTATGCCATACCGCACCTGGGGCGGCAATGAAAATCCCCGCCAACGAAATCAACAACGACAACATCAACCAACGATTGTCGGCAGCGAAATGGGCTGAGGCGCCAAAGTGGCGAGCGACTTGGCGATGGGCTACTTCGTGCACCACAAAGCCCACACCACACACAATCGATGCAACCAATAGTTGCTCGATGAATTCTGGGCTGAGTAGATTGGCGACTCCGGTTTGGACAATGGCATAGGCGATTGTGGTGCCAGCCCACGCTTTGGCGATTTCGACTATGTCATCGTGCTGTGGGCCAGCGGGTACATCGGTGAATGATTGCATTACAACCTCTGATAATCATTTTGTACCAAATTATACCAGAATGATATGAGAAACGTCGGAGAGTCGGGGATTGCCCCACGGGTATCACCATGCGTTGCATGGTCGAGACGCAGT
>DBCF01000291.1:0-2447 GCA_002292925.1 Roseiflexaceae bacterium UBA965
GTGTTGTTGATTGCCCGTACCAATCAACCCTTTGCGGGCATCCATGCCTTGCCGGGTGGCTATGTGAGTGCTGGCGAAACGACCCTCACCGCCATGACCCGTATCGTCCAGGCCAAGGCGGGGATTACCCTCGCCGATTGTGACGTCGTAGAACAACTCTATACATTCGACACCGTCGCCCGCGACCCACGTGGCCATGCGGTGTCGGTGACGTATATGGCGCTTGGGCGCGATATTCGACCACAGATCCGTCACGACACCCACCATCCTCAGTTCTTTACCATCGATGCCTTGCCCGAAATCGCCTTTGACCATGCCCAAATTATTCAGTATGCCCACGAGCGCCTCAAAAGCAAAATCAGTTATACCAATGCGATTTATGGCTTGCTCCCCGAATTGTTTACGCTGTCACAATTGCAGTCTGCCTATGAGGCAGTGGTGTCGCACCCCCTCGACAAACGGAATTTTCGCAAAAAAATCCTCGGTCTCGAGATTATCCACGAAACCGATCAGACCTTCCGTGATGGCGCCCATCGCCCAGCACGACTCTATCGCTTCAACACCCAGGTGCTGACCAATATCAATGAGTTTTGATTGCGCAAAATCCCCCCACGGCAGCGCCGCGAGGGGATTTCGTAGACAGATTATCCCTGGATTTCGGCTAACTGTGCCACCACGATATCGCGAATCAACGTTTTGTCCATGTGCCAGCCCAACGGAATCTGGAAGGTGCGTTTACCCGCCACATACCCCGTCAAGCGCGGCAAGAAACTTTCGAACACCGGCACGCTCCAGGGGTGGAACATCAAGTGCTTTTTGGCGGCAGCAAACCCCACCACATACGACCCATCGAGGTGGATATGGGGCTTGTTCCAAGCCACTTTGACCGACAGCGCGGGGAATTCGGCGATGATGAAGTCGATGATTTCGCGCATGGTGTGGAGCTGGGCGGCATCAAGCGTAGCGTAATATTCATCCAGCGAGGCATATTTTGACGGCATGTGCGCGATTCTCCTGTGAATGGTGATGGTAATAACACAAATGTGCTAATTCATCTTACCACACGCGCTTTTTTTTGTAAAAATAATACCGCCTGTTGGTGAATCGCGACACCATCACTTTATAGCTCAGCGAGCCGGGCCCGCACCAGGGCACAAAGTAGCCCTTGATCGACCTGCCAATCGACGGGCACGTGGAAGGTGGTTTTGGCGACCACATAGCCATCCATGCGTGGTGCAAAGTCGGTCATGACGGCCGTACTCCACGGATTGAGGGTCAGATGGTTTTTGGCGGCTGACATCCCAAACACATATGTCTTAGCGACGTATACGTGCGGCACATTCCACGCAATTTTGGTGCTGAGCTCAGGAAAGTGTTGCGTAATTACATCCAAAATTGTCTGCATGGTCTGGCCTTTGATTGGACCATGGTGGGCGAGATACTCGGGGATTGTGGCAAATGTCGTGGCCATGGATTGGCTCCTTTTTTGAATGGACTACTAATGCACTCGTGATAGTTGAGCAAAAAATTGGCCGATGATGTCACTCGCATCGACAAACAACGTATCGGTGCCCCCGCTCCAATCATGCCCACCGCCGATGATTTGATAGAGTTGGAGCTGGCTGGGGGTACTGCCGGTGTCATATTCGTGGTGCGCCACACTTCGCGTGTCGGTGCCATCGGGATGCGTCAGTAGCGTCACGTGGCTCTCCACGCTACCATGGGCCCGTTGCCAATAGGCCATGATGGCATCGACGCCGAGGTATGCCCCCCAGCCGCCGTTATTGTGTGGGTCACCCGCATAATCGGTAACGGTGTCGGCTGTACCATTAAACGCCAAAATAGGAATCGGCTGGGGGTTGGGATAGGCGTCATATGCCCATTGCATTAGCGTCCCCACCACGGGTGCGATGGCGGTGAAAACCGTGGGGCGCAAGCAGGCCATCACATAGGCCATATCGCCGCCGTTGGACATACCGGTCATGTAGGTGTGGTGTGGGTCCAAATTATGTATGGATTGCAGGTGGTGCGCGAGTGCCACCAAAAAATCGACGTCGTTGACGGTTTCGTTGGCATGAAAGGCATACCCTACCTGCCAAAACCGCTTGCCTTGCTGGTCTTTGGAGCCTTGGGGATAGACCACTGCAAAGCCGTAGCGATCAGCAATCGCATCCATATGCGAAAAGGTGCGTGTCTTGGCGGCATTGTCGGTATAGCCGTGCAACACAAACACCAATGGCGCCTGAGGTGGCAAATTTGCAGGCCGGTATAACAGGTATTCACGGGTCATGCCCGCATGGTCAAACGACAAAAATTGTTGGGTAGACATTGGCATGACCTTGTAGTTTTATGCGGTTGTAGGATGTCGGGGCGAATCATGGCGGCGAACCCATTCGCGGGTATTCGCCCATAATGAAGTCGGGTGTCGTAGGGGCGAATCATGCCGG
>DBCF01000291.1:2460-7322 GCA_002292925.1 Roseiflexaceae bacterium UBA965
ATTCATTCGCCGCTATTCGCCCTGTACGGATGAAATATGCGTTACGGTGTGCGGGTGGGCGTATACGTCGGCAACATCGTGTACAACCCCGATACCAGCACTGGTGTCGCACTATCGACAGTGGTGGCATTGCCAAGTTGCCCGTAATCGTTGCGCCCCCAGCATTTCACTTGGTTATTGGCCAGCAAGGCACACGAGTGATTTTCACCGAGCGCCATATCAACGACTTTGGGGGTGCCGAGTGCCGATAGACCAGCCACTTTGACTGCTAGGTGGGGAGCAATTGACGAGGCCCCACTCTGGCCATAAAAATTGTCACCCCAGCAGTACATGATGCCTGAACTATCAATTGCACAGACATGATTCATCCCTGCTTCAATGTCAACGATATTGCTGAGGGGTTTGGCGACAGTACCAACCATCGTATTGATTTGGGTAAACGCCAGTGTGTTATACCCGGTGGCAGACCCTGCCTGACCATACTGGTTATCACCGACACACCAGACGTTTTTGGTGACACTATGAATCATACACGTCGTATTTTCGTAGGTTGCCACTTTGCTCACATCCGCTGTGATGGGGTATGCTTTGAGTTCTGCAGAGGTATAGCCGGTGCCGAGCTGACCGTACGTATTCCCACCCCAGCAATACAACCACTTTGCGCCAGTGACGGCACAGCCATGCATGGCGCCGAGGGCGATTTGCCGGACATCGACGACCCCAAAGACTAGTTCGGGTATGGTACTCGTGGTATTTAAGCCGTTACCTAACTGTCCAGATGTCCCCATCCCCCAACAAAGCACTGAGTGTGCGCTGTTGATGGCACAGGCATGATGCCAGCCGACTGCGACCTGCACTGTATCGCTGACGGTCGTTGACAACACGGGTTCGAGGAGATTGGGTGTGCTCTGATTGGCAAGTGCTCCGTAAGAATTTTCACCCCAGCAGGCAATTGTTTTGTCCATATTGCGGGCACACGTATGGTTCCAGCCACTATCGATTTGGCGTACGCCGCTCAACACGCCGGTCGAAACCGCTACGGGTAATGGTTGTGGTGTAGCCTGATTATTCCCTAGTTGGCCGTATGCTGCATCCCCCCAACAGTACACCACATCGTAGTAGTTAATTACACAGGTGTGGTTGGTGCCCGCCTCGAGTCGATTGGTACTGGGCGCCATGGTGGGCGTAGTCGTCGCCGTGCCAGTACTCGTTCGGGTGCGGGTCGCAGTCCATGTGCGTGACGCTGTTTTGGTGGGACTCGGCGTCACTGTGTCGCTTGGTGTGCGGGAGGGCATGAGCAACCCGTAGGCACTCAACTGCGCGAGTGACGTACCGGCAGCCACGACTATCTGACCGAAATCAGCCGTAATTCCGCGCACCATACCGTCACCGGTGATGGCAGTGGTGACCCCACGTAGGCGTAGTCCTGCAGGTGGCAACACATCGTACACATGCAAACTCGTCTCAATACTAGTGGGTACCGTGGCATTGTAGCGCCCCACCAACAATTGGGAATGGGTCGGGTCAAGGGTCACAAAATCACCAATCTGGGTTACTTTGTTGAGTGGTGTCGCGGTAATTGCCCCTGTCGTATTACTTAGTGCCAAGGCCACAATGTCTTGGCGATCGAGCACAAACAGCGTGTGTTGCGGCACCAAGGTTGCTACGTGACTGCGTGCTACGGCACTCACGATTTCGCGTGGCCACGGTACCGTGGCTGCCACCTTGAGTTGGGCAGATTGTGGCCACAAGCTGGTAATAAATCCGGTGGTGGCGCCTGTGCGCTTGCCTGCGGCAATCACCATATCACTCAGCGGCACCCCCACTAGGCTGTTGACGGGTCCTGGTACCGTTGCCACGAACCCAGCGAGTGGTGCAATGACGGCTGGGTCACTGATATCGTAGCTACGTACTTCGAAGCGCTCTGCGCCACCGGCTAGGGGCAGATAGCGCACCGCCACATATAATCTATCGCCGGTGGCATACATGGCTGTTGGCTCGCCATTGCCGAGTTCGAGGCGGATCCCACCTGCGACGGGTGCCTGTGCCACGAGCTGATAGCTTTGGATGTACATGGCATCCTTGAACAACCTGCCCCCCACATACAACAGGCCAGGTCGTTCGTCTACATCGGTCAATGCACTGGCTTTTTCGCCGGGTAAATCAACCTGGGCGAGTGACGAGAGCGTCGTATCGAGGAGTGTGAGTGCTGGTGTTATTACACTCGTGCCCTGTGTCAACACGGCATACCCTGACTCACTGGGCAAGGCAATCAGGCGTTGGATCTGATTACTCATGGCCACACTCGTTGATTCAATCAAGGTCAACGCCGTAGCAGTCGCTGTTTTTGTGGTTGAGGCTGTCGCTGTGCCCGTATTGGTGCGGGTTAGTGAGGCGGTGCGCGTCGGTGATGATGTCTTGGTGCGCGTTGCTAACCCGAGGGTGCGCTCGCGGGTAGCGGTGAGTTTGTCATTGGCAAGCGCTACCGCCGTGGCCGTCAACACCGCCCGTTGGGTCGCTGTTGCCTGGTTGCGCACACTCTGTGTTTGGGTTTGTGCTGCATTGACCGTGCGGATGATGGGTACCGGTGTTGCACTGGCAGTGGTGGTCGCCGATGCGGTGCGTGTGCGCGATGGTGTACCGCCTACACGCTCGGCTGTGGCCGTCAGGCGGTCATTGAGCACAAATTGCGTAGCATTGAGTGCGATGGCCGTCCGTACGAAATTGAAACTTTGTACTGTTTGGGTGGCCCCCACAATCAATGTCCACACCGGGTGCGCAATTGTGGGCACCGGAGTACGTGTGCGCGTCGGTGTACGTGACAAGGCGACTACCGTTTGTGTCTGCCCAATATCTGGAGTAATGGGCTGACTACGACCATACAACCCGACATTGTAGGTACGGGGAACTCCTGCGGTGGTGATGGTGATATTGAGCCGCCCCGTGTATATCGGTAAATCAAACGTAGATGTCGGGGTAAATCCAATCGTGAGCACACAACTCGGTCGGTAATAGAGATTAGCGAGACAGGTCGAACTATGCAGAAAAAACTCACTATCACCCGTCAGGTTGGTCGCTAGCGGCTGATGACTGTCGAGTGCGGTCTGGATCCCCACATTTAGATAGACGGTCTGATTGCGGGTCACCCGCCCGAAGTTTACGCCGTAACTAGAAATCTGCGTATCTGCATTGCCGTTTCGAAGTGCTACAACCGCATTACCGACGTTAATACGTGGCACTATAAGGTTATTGCGGATATCCGTCACTGACCGTCCTGTATTGCGCAATAACGTCAACACATTTGTCACTGACATGTTGGGGTTTATCCCTTTGATGACTGCCCACGCCCCAGCCACGTGGGGTGTTGCCATCGAGGTACCGTTGTATGATGCATATGCGTTCGTCCCTGTATCGATGGCCGAATAAATCGCACTTCCTGGCGCGAGTAAATCGAGCAAGCGGTCACCACTTGCATTAGCCGCATTGGCTGCAACAGTTGGCGCATTAGAAAAAGATGAAACCAGGTCAGCATTTGCCAAGTTGTAGGTATCTGGTGGCTCATTGGTGTTGCTGGTCCGGGTGCGGGTTGAGCCGACGGTGATTGCCGTGCTGACGCAGGCAGGATAGCCAATGCTGTTCGAAAATGAACTGTTGCCCGATGCAATCACGGTGGCCACACCCAATACGCGTAACTGATTAATCGCGGCTGCATGCGCTGCATTAGTTACATCGCATGGTGCATTCGTTTTGCCCCCACCAAGACTCATATTGACAGAGACTAAATTCTGTTGCCAACCAGACTTGTAGGCAATCAGCCACTGCAAGGCGGCGATTTGATCACTGTCAAACGACAATACACACGGTGACGAGTTACCACAAGGATTCACTTCACCACTATTCTCAAAACGCGAAAACACTTGTATCGCTGCTATTTTGGCGTCTGGCGCCACTCCTGACATCATGACTTGGTTGGCAGTTCCACAATTTATACAAACCCGTTTGCCTGCCACAATCCCTGCTACGTGCGTGCCATGATCACATGCCGAGATCCCAGTGCACGGAATTCCTTTGCCTGGACCTGTTTCAAATTGAGTGTCATTTGGGCAAAGTGAATCAGAATTTTCATTCGCATCATTTGTAGAAAAACACGCCTCAACAACAACTTGGCCACTCAGAAATTCATGATTTTTGTCGACTCCCGTATCGAGCACTGCCACCATTTGACCACTGCCACCATAACCACCCTCATTTACCGCACGTGAATCAATCAAATCGGTGCTTTCAGCCAAATCAGGAGAGCTTAATTTGTCTTCATTTATCGATGCTACCTGTGGTGATTGGGCAAGCTGTGCCAAATCGACTGATGCGACCGTGGCCACCACCATCGGCACAATCGTCAATTCGCGATGGACAACCTTGAGCAACGATTTATTGTTTTGTACATAGGCTCGCACGTCACGAGCTACTTGGATCTGGCGTGATGCTATTTCGCGTGCTCGCATCCCTTCGCGTATGAACCCGAGTCTATTTTTCAGCGTGATAATCACGCGCACTTTGTTTTTGGTTGTTGCTGACGGCACTGATACTGGCGCTGATATCTGCGTCTGGGCCTGCGTGGTTGTTGGCCAAACGGCACATAACACTGCTCCGATGAGTAGCCATCCCCAGTGGCGCTGCCTATTCATACTTAGCCTCGATTTCATACACAACTGTGCTAATTAATTCGATTCTACGCTTTTGTATGTGAATTGTCTATACATACTATACCTGTGCCAAATCTTCCCACCCTAGTGTCATTCCTTAATCATCTCCGTGTGCGCTGTGCGAGATAACGAAGTAGAAAGTATAAAGTCGGAATGAGG
>DBCF01000291.1:7399-10962 GCA_002292925.1 Roseiflexaceae bacterium UBA965
ATAAAACCGACTCCGCGCGCGCTGTGTCCTCTGTGCGAGATAAAGAGAATTTTCCATTTTTCATTGACTTTTCTCGTATAATACTCTATTATCATATTATAGTTAGTGTATGTATTACAATTACTAACAATGGGTGAGGGAGGGATAATATGGCAATTGCCTATGGGATTATCGATGCGCAAGCTGGGTTTATGCCGGCACACGTTGCTGTGGCAGGGACAGGTGAGCTGGGGGTCAGCGAGGGTGATCTCATCATTCCCGTGGTGAATAGATTGACGCAACATGCGCTTGATCAGGGTTGGCATGTATTTACCACGCAAGACTGGCACCCCGCCCAGACGGCGCACTTCAGTGCCACCCCCAATTTCACTACTACTTGGCCGGTGCATTGTGTTGCAGGGACGGCAGGCGCGGCAATTCATCCCGAGATTGCGGTGCCCCCGCGCGCGACAATTTTTCATAAAGGGATGGAAGTCCTCAGCGATGGTGCCGACGATACCAGTTATAGTGGCTATTATGCTCAAACTGATGCCGGGTTGTCATTGCCGGCGTGGCTAGCACAGCACCAAATTACCCAAGTCTATTTGGTGGGGTTGGCGTTTGATTATTGTGTGGGGAGTACGGCGCTTGATTTGGCGCAACAGTGTGGGGTGGCCGTTCATGTGATTATTGATGCCACCCGACCGGTGGCAATAGCCAGTCAGCAGATGATGCTAGCCCGTTTGGCGGTAGCTGGCGTCACCGTGGGCACAATGAATGAGGTCGTGGCATGAACAGTGGCACACCGCGGTTAGGGACATTGACGAGCGGGCTGGATTATTACAAATTGACCATGAGTCAGTTGCAATACGAACACTACCCCACCACTGCCGTCACCTTTCGCTTGCAACATCGTGGCACTGCTGATTTGCTACGCTACATCGATATCGACGCCCTCCAAGCCGACCTCGATGCCTTGGCGCACCAAGGGTTTTTGGCGAGTGAGTTGGCCTATATTGCGGGCCTACGGAACAGTAGCGGCGGTGCCGTGTTTGTGCCTGCCTACATCGACTATCTGACCCAGCACCACTTGCCGGCGGTGCGGGTTAGCACTGACGCCGGTCAATTGCAGGTCGAAACCAGTGGGGTGTGGCCGTTGGTGACGTTTTGGGAAACGATAGTAATGAGCGCCGTCAACCAGCACTACTTTGCCGGATTTGTGGCGCGTCACGAACGGATGCTCGACGTCTGTGCTATAGGACAGCAGCGTCTCGATGCCAAAATCGCCGTGTTGCAGGCCAACCCCGCCATCAAAATCATCGACTTCGGCACCCGTCGGCGCTTTCAGGCAGATTGGCACATGCATGTGGTGCAACAATTGCACCACCACTGCCCACAAAACCTGATTGGCACTTCTAATGTGGCCTTGGCTCAGCAGTTGGGTCTGCGCCCGATTGGCACCTTTGCCCACGAAATGCCGATGGTTTATGCGGCCCTTACCGACCGTCACGGCGGTGATGTGCGTGCTTCGCACCAGCGGTTTTTGCAAGATTGGTATGCGCGCTACGGGGTCGATTTGGCGATTGCCTTGACCGACACGTTTGGGTCAAACTTCTTTTTCGCTGATTTCAGCCTGTCCCAAGCCCAACAATGGCGTGGCTTGCGTCATGACTCGGGTGATCCGATTGCCTTTGGTGAGCGTACGATTGCCTTTTATGCTGAGCGAGGGATTGACCCGTTGACCAAAACGATTGTGTACAGCGATGGGCTCGACATGGCGACTATTTTGCGCATCCAACAGCATTTTGCCGGACGCATCCAATTGGCCTATGGCTGGGGTACTAATTTGACCAACGATGTCGGCCTCACACCCCTTAATATTGTGATGAAAACCAGTAGCGTCGAAGGTCAACCTGCAGTGAAGCTCAGCGACCATGTAGGTAAACATACCGGTCCCGCCGCCAAAATCGCCGCCTACCAGCAGTTTTTTATGGTGTAAAAAACCAAAGGCTGACCATTGATTCCAAGCTCCTCTCACATTGTTATATGAGGGAGGAGCTATTCGCGTTCATCGACGTGGAGGGTATGGAGCAAGCGGTGGGTGATGGGCGCGAGTACGATGCCGGCAATGGCAATGAAAAAAATCCCCGAAAAAAGGGCATAAAAACTGGCAAATAATTTGCCTGCAGTCGTGTTGACGTGGTCGACAGGCCCCATGCCCCCCAAAATCATGGCGGCATTAATGGTGGCATCGATATTCGCTCTTAGTCTGGGTGACTCTGCGTCCTCTGTGTCCTCTGTGCGAGATAATAAGCAAAATCTTTATCAAATCTTGATATTTCTCGGGAACGAATGGGCGGTGACGGTGGTCTGTATAGGGAAGAGTACAACACAAGGAGCAAGTCAATCATGAAGATCAAATCACTGGCCATCATCGCTGTTAGCACGGTATTGTTATTTGCAGGTATTAGCGTCACGGGCGCCAATCCGATTGCCTTCCATGAAGCGGCAGCCACTGCTGATGCCGCCATTGCTCCTGCTGGCCCACGTCGCCCGCAACCGCAACCTCGCCCGACCCGTGTCCCCCCCGCTCCACAGGTCCAGGCCATCCGCATTCAATGTGGTGTTGGTCAAGTCAACAATGTTGACCCCATCGTAATGCCTGGGATGCCCGCCATGAGCCATTATCATCAATTCTTTGGCAACCGCAGCACCAACGAAAGAACCACCATTGCCTCGTTGCTGGCCAACCGTGCCACCACCTGTAATGATCGTGCTGATTCATCGGCCTACTGGGCACCGCAGTTGTGGCAGGGCAGCACCGCCATCGCCCCACGGAGCATTACGGTGTTATATGCCAAAACAGTGACGCAACGCGTAGTAGCCCACCCCGCCGGCTTGATGTTAATTGCCGGGGATTCGAAAGCCGTTGAAGCCCAAGATTTGTCGATTGTCTCATGGTATTGTGGCAACAACGTCCAAAACGCCTCAGCCACGCCACAAGCCTGTGCCCGCAACCAAGATTTGGTCGGTTTGATTCGCTTCCCTGAATGTTGGAACGGTAAAGACCTCGATTCGGCCAACCACAAAGATCACGTGACCTATGCTGTCAATGGCGTATGTGCTGTCGGTACGGTGGCCTTGCCGCAACTCCAAATGCATTTACGGTACCCTGCTCAAGCCGATGTAAGCACCTTGGCGCTGTCGTCTGGTTCGATCTACTCGATGCACGCCGACTTCATGAATGGCTGGAATCAACGCGCCTTTGTCAACCAAGTGGCTCAACGCTTGCGCTAATCACATACGCGACCAAGACGCATCGGGGCATTGCCCCCGATGCGTTTTTTTGTTGAGACGATCATTATCTCGCACAGAGCGCGCAGAGGACGCAGAGATATCGCATCACCACGTCATTCCATGCCGGGTGCCACGGCAACCGTAGCGTGGAATCTCCGTGTGTACGGGGAGCCAGGCCGAGCCGAGGGATATTACATGCGGCCCCGATGGGGCATGGGGTGATGATTGGGGAATGCGATATGCCATGATTCGCCCCTACGTCACGGGCGAATAGCGGCGAATAAATT
>DBCF01000080.1 GCA_002292925.1 Roseiflexaceae bacterium UBA965
CCATCCCCCGACCCATGCCAGAGGCATGAATCGAGGGATGTACACATTCAAATGGGTTGGGTTATTGGCCGGTGGTCAACTCACTGCTACCGGGCAATGCAGTGTAGTTGGTGTATTGGTACTGGCTATCGCCAAACGCCAAAATGGGGTAAAAAATAAACGGCAAAAAGATTAACCCTGCCGTAAATCCACGCCCCTGACCAAAGGCTCTGGCTAAGTCGCGCATGGTACGCAGGGTGAAATAGAGTGAAACAAACCCTGCCACCAATTGAACCACACTAATAATCAGGTTGGGGTCTTGTTGGTCTTGGCCTCGGGTGCCGGGTTGCACGGCATTGAGGATTGCGTTAAGCGCCGCAAGTCCCAAAATAATCCAGGCCCAACTGCGGGGGCGACGGATGATGTCCATCAAAATAATCGTGCTATAGATGGGAATCACTACCGCCCACCCTTGCTGGCCCGCTTTTTCGTAGATGCGCCAATTAATGATAATCGCCACAAACATGATGACCAAAAATATCGCCCCAAAGCAGACAATTGACCCCATAATCAACGCAATAATTGCCGCAGTATCAAATCCCGATGGGTTGGTTTGTTGGAGCAACATCATGTAAATAATCCATTTCATTAAAAAAACATCATCCCCTGTGATTGTACACAAGGGATGACGTCATTACCAATCAAATCGTTGCAACGATTAGGCCGTGGGGGGCGTAATCGCCTTGGGTGAACCGGGCAACAAGGGGGCGGCTGACACAGCGGCGGCTTGCACGCCGAGGTAGGTGGCAGTACCGAAGCCCAACTTGGGGTAGGCATAGAAGGGCAAAACCAAGGCCACAATCACATTGATGGGCTCGCTTGGTTGCCCATATGATTGCAACAACACCCGCAAGGCAAAATAGCGCACGACCATAGCGGCCAACAACGGAATACCGCCACACCATCCCAAAGCAATACCAGCCCACAAGTAATATTTGTAGATTACCGGCAAACCACAGATATCAATCAACACCGAATCGTTATAGAAGGGGATAATCGCAGCCCAGCCTGGCTTACCTGCCTTGGCAAACACCTTCCACATCCCAGCCAACATGGCAACCACAATTGCCAACGGAATCAGATTGACCAACAATGCGGCGATAATCGCACCTGCATCTGCTCCACTACTCGCATCTTGAAAAAATAACGGCATGATACACCTCTTCTGTTAAAAAAATTGAACACGTTTATTGTATCATATGTTGTCAATTATTTTGACAAAAATATACATTACATTTTACGACTAATTTACACGTATTTTATGACTATTTTCAAAAAAATACTAAGTATTTACATAGTAAAATAATTGACGTTTATGCATTGTAGAGACCGCAACCTGCTGCGTCTACAATGACACGGGGACTACCACTTCACGTATAATGGAGGCATTCCGACGATAGACAAAAAGGAGCACCACCAATGCAACAGCAACGTACCATTGATTATGCCGATGCCCAGAAGGCGTTGACGGTGATTGTGGCAGAATTACAGCGTCGCAACGCGATTGGCGTGATTGCCGTGGCCGACAATCATGGCGAATTGATTGCCTTTGCGCGGATGGACGGAGCGCCGTTCCAATCGATTACCATTGCCATCAACAAAGCTTTTACGGCGGCGCGGGCAGGCAAACCGACCCGTGAAATCGGCAAAAAAATCCGTAGTGCGGATCAAGGCTTTGATATCAGTTATTATGGCGACCCGCGCTTTATCGGGTGGGGTGGTGGTATGCCGGTGCTTGTCGCTGGCGAATGTTTGGGTGCGGTGGCGGTAAGTGGGCTGAGCGAAGACGAAGATGCCGAAATTGCCAGCATGGGGATTGCGGCGATTTTGGCGTAATAATCACGAAAAAGCGGGAGCGACGCAACATACTGCGTCGCTCCCGCTTTGTTACCACCGAGGGGGATTATTGCACGGGGTTTTCGTTGTTGGGTTTGTCAGAATTCTCGCTGGGGGCGCTACCACTCATGGTGGGCACCGATGATGCAGGTGCGGCAACTGGCGCAGCTGCATCGGCTGATTGACCAAACCACGGCAATTTGGGGGCAGCAGCGACGGCAGCAGCTTGGACGCCGAGGTACGTGTCGCTCCCAAAGCCAATGCTGAGGTAGGTTACATACGGGAACAACAAGGCGCCAACCACATTGAGGGGTTCATTGGGGCGCCCAAATGAGGCAAGCAGTACACGGAGCATAAAGTAACGTACGATAATGCCGGCAATGATAAACACGCCGAAACAACCCAACATAGCCGGAATCAGGATAATGCTTGCCCACAAATAGTACTTGTAAGTGGCAGGCAAGCCACAGATCTCGACCAGCACCGCGTCGTTGTAAAGCGGCACGATGGCAGCCCAACCAGGTTTACCAGCCTTGACAAACAGCTTCCACATGCCAACGAGACTGGCCGCAAACAACGCAAAGACGACGGCATAGGTGCTGCCACCAATGAGACCAAACATTTCCAACTGCGACTGGAGTTCAGCGTTGTCAGTGCTTAACTGCAACAAATAGGGGATTGACATGATATTTTCCTTATAAAACTGGCTACATGGCTATTATAGTAGTCAATGAAATAGTTTGTCTATACAAATAAAATCCCCCAGCACCACGTGGTACTGGGGGATACACACCCTAGCTTATCGTGGTTTGTTGAGATCGTCGTCGGCATAACCCTTCATCGTAGGGATGTCTGATGACTGATTATTGTCTGCCGGGGCTTGATCGCTCGATTGGGTCATGGTGGGGATGGACGATGCAGGTGGATTGGTGTTGATGGGCGAGCCCACTGACGGTGCAGCTGAATTTGTGGCTGCACTATCGATCCACGGCAGATTAGGCAAGGCGGCTACGGCATCGGCTTGAGGGCCGAGGTAGGTGTTGTTGCCAAACCCAATCTGTGGGAAGACAATATAGGGGAAGAACAATGCGAAAATCACGCTGATAATGCCATTGTCCCGCCCATAGGCTTTGAGTAGGGGGCCATAGGTAAAGTATTGGAGCACCAAAATCAAAACTGGGCCAAACCCGGCCAAACCACCGGTAAACATATTGATGGCGATGGCAATCCAGGTGTAGTACGTCCAAACCACCGGCACACCGGCGATTTCGTTGCGAATCATGTCCCCATAAAAGGGGACAATAGCTGCCCAGCCCGGGCGCCCGGCTTTGGCAAACATCTTCCATAAGCCGACCATCACCAATACCAGAATCACCATCATGATAGCGGCGATACACAACCCAAATCCTGCGAGTGCGGCTAACGCGGCACCCCCTACGGCACCATCATCTGTCTGAAATGCAACGGGCATACCAAGCTCCTTTATTCATGTGTAGATACGAAACAGGTTATGTTTATTTTAACACTCAATGCGTGAGGTGTCTATATGGCGCTATAGATATTGTTGGAGCTTAGTGTCACCGTAGTTGTCACAAATTACGTATCATTGCGCTATAATTTATGCATTGTGTGCGCATTTATGCAAAAAATCAAAAGGAGATTGTGATGACTTATGTACCCGTAGCGAACCGTATGCATGACCGCAGTCGCATGATCAAGTTTATGCAACAATACGACTTTGCCACACTCATCAGCAACGGCCCAGACGGTGTGCCTACCATCAGTTATACGCCGGTCATGACCCATACTGAAGGTGATGATATCATCATTGAATTCCATTTAGCCAACGTGAATCCACACAATCAGTTGTTGCAGGCGGGGGTACAGGCGTTAGCGATTTTTCACGGGCCACATGCATTTATTTCGCCACAGTGGTATGAGAGCAAGCAGGCAGTCCCCACCTGGAACTACGCAGTAGTGCATGCCAGCGGGGTAGCCGTGCGTCTCGACGGGGTAGCCCAGACGATGCAAATGGTCAATGGGTTGACGGAGTTTTATGGCGAGCCAGCCTACGACGAAGCCAGTATCAGCCACATGCTCAACGGCATCACCGCTTATCGTATGCCAGTAACGCAACTATGGGGCAAATTCAAACTGGGCCAAAATCGCCCGCTGGCAGACCGGGTCGGTATGCGCACCCAGCTCGCACAAGCCGAGCGCCCGTTGTCACGGGAGCTTGCCAAGCTGATGGCCGAGTTTGAACCGAAGTCTGAATAACACGCACCCACAGGCATCACCAAAGATTGTCTGGGAGCGCGGAAATGTGGCGGTGGGCGAGCTGTATGTGGCTGATTCACGGCTCGCCCCCACGTGTTTTCAAAAAAGAAAAAAGGAGCAACCATGCCAATTCAATATCACGTTGGCTATGCACCGGGGCTCATCGGCTGGATGGTAGCGGCGCAGACGCGTTATTATGCGGCGGCAGTGGGCTTTGGGATGGCGTTTGAGTGCAAAGTGGCCAGCGAGATTGCCGAATTTATGCCCCGCCACAGTGCTACCGGCAATCTGTTGCTGTGGGCCAGTGACGGCGATGCGGTGGTGGGGAGCATCGTGATTGATGGCGGCACCACGCCGGCGGCGCGGTTGCGCTGGTTTGTGGTCGACCCCACCCGCCACGGGCAGGGCATCGGGCGGGAATTGCTCCGGCAGGCGTTGGCGTTTGCCGACCAGCATCACCAGTATCTGTGGCTGACGACGATTGTGGGGCTCGATGCGGCCAAGCATTTGTATGAGGCGACGGGGTTTACACTGGCCGCCGAGCACAGCGACGCCACCTGGGGCAAAGTGATGCACGAGCAGACGTGGGGAAGGGGGTAAAGGGGGGGTACTTAACGATTATTATGTCGTGTTATAGAGCATTGCCTACTACTAGGGTGCTAGACCAGTACTCACATAATCGATATCACCTCTGAATTTCGTGAGTAACTCGAACATGCCAGCATTTCCGATGATTGCGCCATTCTTCCAATTAAACGCAGAAAATGTATATTGACCAGTCACAACTTCATTGTCCACTCGCAAGCGATGAGCGGGCGTGCTACCACCATAACTCCGTTCGATGAGATGCCACTGACCATCATCATAGCGACTCGTAGTACAAATGATATCAGTAGTACCTTGCCACAGCCTCGAACAGACTTTGCCACGATCAAAAAACAACTCTCGATCGAATGCTTCATAGGAATCTGCATTAAAATTTTTGACCACGCCGTAAATTCCTACTTTGCCATCATTCGCTTGACTAGTACGTAACCGGATACGAATCACGTTACTTGTTTCAGAAATAGCTGCTTGACTACTCATAAATTGTGTTCCGGTAAAGCGGACAAATGTCGTGCCATTCTCGCTACTAACTGCCGGACAAATCATGGTGGCATGGTAATTGGTACCACAGAAAAAAGTTGTAGTTGTACTAGTATTTGCGAGTGTACTCGCAGCAGATGCATCACCACTCAACGTATTAAATTCCCATGTTGATCCACTCATAATCCCAAGAGTTGGCCGGGGTGTAATAGAACGGGTAATGGTTGGAGTGGGAGTCGTCGTTGCGGTAGCCGTGCGGGTTGCGGTGCGGGTTGCTGTCGGCATCACCCCAGCCGTATATTCAATCAAGTAAACATTCACATATTCAGGCATGTTGTCTGCTACGTTGGCAGTCGTCGTTGCACTTGACAACTCAATCCACGCATCAGATACCGAAACCGGATGGTTATGTGAGCGCAATGATGTACGTCGCCCCCCATCTCTGTCATTATTATCATTTGTACCGCTGACTACCGATGTACTACCCGAATGTGAATGTACCATTGGTGAATGACCGTGTTCAGAGGGGCCATGTATATGTGAAGCAGATCCACCCGTTGCACCCGTCGTATTGGCTCCTCGGATTAGTGTGCCAATTTTTGCATACAATATCCAACCAGCCGGTAAATCGTACTCCGAACCAGTATAAAGTGCCAAAATATTTTTCTGGGTTAATGCTTTGCCTGTTCTGTTTTGCCCAATCACAAAGTCCGTATACGGAGGTAACACGGTCTCTGTTATTGAGCTAGCGTATGTATCTACCGTATACTCATTCGCATGATCGTAATATGTGATATGTGAATGTGACGTCAACGTATTATCTGACTTACCAGATTCATCTGCACGCGTATAGCTTGTCGTTGAATCGGTACCCGCCCATTGGTCGTGATGATCATGCGATGTGAGATGGGTGTGATCGACACTATGCTCGTGCTCCACAGAACCGCCTGTCTCACCTGCATCTGCACCAGTCGGCGCCCCACGCAAAAATCTACTTTGCAGATTCATCGTACCATTTGCCCCATTTGAGAGGGTCAACGCTCCAAGTGAGGTTTTACTTAATACAACTGCATTAGCAGGTACCGAGGTCACATTCCCCGTTGATTTTGTGATAAATATGACCTCGGTAAATGGCGGGTCATTGGAGGCTGGTGAATAAATTGCACTCTCTGCACTCACAGATTCACCAACAGGACCAGATGTACTTACGGACGCATGGGTATGGCCTGACTGCGTGCCGCCGCTCGCTCTATCATCTGTTCTCACCGTCGAATGATCTACACTCGGACCATACGAAGTAATATGTGAATGCCAATTCATTCCGTGTGTATGTGCTGGTGAAGTATGTGAATGCGTTGCACTTCCCCCTGTCGCTAATACGTTGTTTTCACCATTCCCAAGCACACGTAGGAATTTACCATCCAATTCGGTAACCCGTTTCCATCCAGTTGGAATAGAACTATTTGTGCCCGTCCAAATAAAGATGGGATTGTCTACTTCGGCAAGCGGGTCTGTAGTACGTGTAGCGGTGGCAGTATGGGTGCGCGTGGCTGCCACCTGCGTCGTACTCACTACTGTAGGGGTCATACTCATTGTTGGAGTGCGGGTGAGTGTTTTTGTCCGCGTATTTGTCCAAGTACCCGTGGGGGTCATTGTTGGCCGTTCGGGTCCAACAATTCCATCACGAATGACATATTCGTGCGATACCAGTGCCCGTAGTTTGGCATCACTCCCTGAGTTCGCATGCATCAGATTACCGGCACCACGCGCTTGGCCACTCACATAGCCAACCTGCGCATATGTCACCCGATTACCACCCCCCATACATGCAAATTGACTACACATCGTCTCGCTAAACGTCCATTGCAACATGCCGTAGCGATAGGTGACCCGCACATCAGAAGTGTTTTCACGGCGAAACTGCACTTGGAAGGTGTTGCCGATGTATTGAGTAGCAAACAACTTGGCAGGGCGCACGTCATCCCAGGTAATCGTCACCACCCCATTCACTGTATCTTTGGCTACCCAGACACGGTTGGCACCACTACTTTTGCCACCAACAGACGCAGTAATAGCGCCTAAACTCGGATCAGCATCAGCACCATAGACGAGAAACAATGGGGCACCCGTATAGGTCGCTGGATTTATCACTTTATCGAGTTTTTTGACGTCTCCCAACGCCACCACACCATTGGCATTGACGCTTACTATATTTGTTACGGTGGTACCGATACGGATCCCGCTGGGGAAGACGCTACTTACGTCTACCTGTGTCATGTCATTGTCACTCGGGGCAATTTGCTCTCCACCGAAGCCCGCACTGCCACCCAAACTCGTATTGAGTCCACGGGGACTCGTCGCCCGGATGGTGTTGACTATCCATGTCCGTATCGCCGGTGCCGTCACATCGACCATGGCGGACTGCATACCCATTACACAGTTGTGCGCACCACCAAACTGCACTTTGGGCAGACTGATACCGAACACTGACAACTGTCCACTTACTTTACTTACCAGTGGTGCACCCGTATCGCCATAGCACAACTCGTTGCCTTGGGCAGTTGCATTGGCACACCACAGCGTGACCCCACTGAACCCCGGCAAGGTACAACTACCATCATTGATGAGCGCAATACTCGCCTTTAGCACGTCACTCGTGGCAATCCCTTCGGGCCATGCCGTGGCCGTACTGGTGCGGGTCTGGGTCGTAGTGCGCGTGATATTGGTGGGCGTGCGACTTGGAATAAGTGGTGTGCGACTTGCAGTCAGTGTGCGGGTCGCTGTGGCCGTCGCTTTCAGGCCTTTGTTGCCATACGACACGATGTACGGTGATGATTCGGCAGTAGGATTATTACTGCTCTGCGCCACCGTCCACACACTCACACCAGCACCCGTCTGGGCAGGGGTACTCAGACGAATCAACGCT
>DBCF01000053.1:0-1808 GCA_002292925.1 Roseiflexaceae bacterium UBA965
CGCTGGCATCAGGGCGACACTCAAGGGACTGCAAACACTCAGCGACAACCTCGATGCCCAGTTGGTGCCGGTGCCCACGGCCCAAGGGGTATTGACGTGGAGTCGGAGCATTGATGCCCAAATCCGCATCATTGAGCTCCCCGAAGGCCAAGACCCCGACGAATTATTGGCGGCCGACCCCACCCAATGGCCGACGTTAGTGGCCAATGCCCTGCCGGCCATGGATTTTTATATGCAGATGCTGACGCGTGATTTAGACATGCAAATCCTCAGCGACAAACGCATCGCCCTCGATCGCTTGGCGCCGTTGGTGTTGCAAATATCAAATCAGCTTGAACAAACGCACTACATTCAACGTCTTGCTACGATGTTGAGTATCGACGAGACGATGTTGCGCCGCGAGCTCCGCCGCCTCACACCTAGCACCAACGACCGGCGCACTACGCCCAATCCCGGCCCGCAACCAACGGCCAAAGCGACACCAAATGCCCAAACAGCCACACCCAAGCCGAGTAGTCTGAGTGGGCGATCTCGCCAAGCGGCGGAGTTTTTGGTGATGTCGTTGCTCCAATATGCCGAAGTGCGTGAGCATGTCCAAGCCAAAATCGACGAAGATTTGGCGGCTCACCCCACGGTGGGTGAGTTTATCAGTAATGATATTGAAGGATTATTTGGCGAAGACGATGAATTACGAGCGATTTGGCGGGCACGGGTCGAATTTGGACATGATGGCGATTTGTTGACCTGGTTTGGGACGTTGCCTGAGCTGTTACGGCAACGAGCCGAATTAATGGGGAGTGTCATCCAGCTCCCCAAAGAGTACCTTGTTACCAGCGAAGCCCGAGAATGTGCTACAATTTTACAACGAGATGTCGCCAAACAATGGAATCAGCGCCTGACACGTCAGCTTAGTGACAATGATAGTGCCGAAATTGTCGACCAGTTACTCCAACGCATCGCGGATGTCCAACAATATCTCAACAGATTAATAACACCACGGCGCAGTTCAACCTACGAAGACCTTCACGCCCGCCATGTGAACTAAAGGGGATTGGTATGGACGTCAAGCAATCGCGGTCGACACTTCCCACCACAATCACACCCGACATCGATGATGAAACGCCAGTCTTTGGCGAACAAATTGATGACACTCCCCCCGAAAAAGCCGCCCAACGAATGGCGCAAATCATGCGCTGGGTGTTGCCCGATGCAGTGTGGGCGTGGTTTTTGCGGCATACCACGAGCGTCCCCGCTTTGCATGCCATTATTACCACTGCCAACCAGCTCACCCTCGACCCCCAATTGATTCACGCACCCGAATACCTCGATAGCCACGATGCACCCTTTGTGCTCGACAAAGATAATGACTCCGAAAACGAAGATGACCTGCAAACGCCGTTGTCTGATGAAGCCGACAACGAAGATGCGACGATTGCCCCGTCGGAATTCCAAAATGCCACCTTCAACGACACCGTCCGCCTCTATCTGCGTGAAATCGGCAATATCAAGCTACTCAATTGGTCCCTCGAACAAGAATACGCCCGTGCCATCGAAGTAGGCGCCTACCTTGAATTACTCGTAGGGCGGGCCGACACCATCACTATCCCTCTGCAAAGTGATGCCCGTACCATCATCAAAACCGCCAAAAACACACCGGAAGTCGGTGAGCAACTCATGCTGGCCATGGTGCAATTGATGTGTGACGACTTTACCCGTACCTTGCAACAAATCAGCGACACTCCAGTGCCAGTATTTAAGTTGGCGGTGGATCCCGCACCAATCCAGCCTGATGAGCAACCACACATAGA
>DBCF01000053.1:1999-2195 GCA_002292925.1 Roseiflexaceae bacterium UBA965
GAATCGCATGGAATCGGGGCGGCAAGCGCGTGAGTATTTGACCTCAGCCAATTTGCGCTTGGTGGTTTCTGTCGCCAAAAAATACATCGGGCGCGGCTTGCAATTGCTCGACCTCATCCAAGAAGGCAACGTCGGGCTGATTCGCGCCGTCGAGAAATTCGACCACCGGCGCGGCTTTAAGTTTTCGACCTATGCC
>DBCF01000053.1:2210-8070 GCA_002292925.1 Roseiflexaceae bacterium UBA965
TATGCCACCTGGTGGATTCGCCAAGCCATCACCCGGGCCATCGCCGACCAAGCCCGCACCATCCGCATCCCCGTGCATATGGTCGAAACCATCAACAAACTGATGCGTGAAACCCGCCGCTTGGTGCAAGAACTCGGTCGCGACCCCAACGATGAAGAGCTGGCCACAGTATTGGGACTCACAGTTGATCGCATCCGGGTCATCCGCAAAACCTCACTCGAGCCGATTTCGCTCGAGACACCTGTCGGCATCGAAGAAGACAGCCTGCTCGGTGACTTCATCGAGGATGTCAAAGCCCAAGCCCCTGCAGATGTGGCTACCAATCATTTGTTGCGTGAGCAAATCCAAGAAATCTTGGCGAAGCTCAATGAGCGCGAGCGGCGCGTGCTACAATTACGCTTTGGGCTCGAAGATGGGCATTGTTGGACGCTCGAAGAAGTGGGTCGTGAATTCAGCGTGACCCGCGAGCGCATCCGTCAAATCGAAGTCAAGGCCTTGCGCAAATTGCGCAACCCTCGCAATATTCGTTCGTTACTTGATTACATGGAGTAGGAAAACAACTCGTGGCAGGACATGATTTTGAACAACTCGACCACTACCAGCTACTAAACGTAGCCCGCAGTGCCTCTCTCAACGAAATAAAAAAAGCCTTCCGGCGCGAAATCACTAGCTATCACCCCGACCGCTATGTACGTGCAAGTAGCCCTGACAAGCTTTATGCGCGTCAACGGAGCCAACGCATCAACGAAGCCTTTCGGATTTTGCGTGACCCCAAACTCCGTGAACACTACGACATGAATATGACCGGTGGTGCGGCCACGCGCCCATCACAGCCAGTACCGACGGGGCCGCTTGCGCCACGTGACCACCAAGCTGAACTCTACGATACCGCCAAATCATATATTGATTCAGGACGGCTCATCCAAGCCGTGGGCGTGTTGCGTCGGCTCCAACAACTCAATCCGTTTTATCGTGACGTGGCGGCGTTATTGGCAACGACTGAGCAAGCCATCAATGCCCGCCAACTCACCATGCCCTACGAGAGCCTACGCCGTACGAGTTGGTTGACGATTAGCATTGTAGCCATTGTCTTGGTGCTTGTGGTGATTATGTGGTTCGTGAGTGACCGCCAACAAGCGAGTACTATCGCAGACAATGCCACCCGAACTGCTATCGCCAAGAACATCGCTGCCACCACAACACCAATCATCACCCGTACTCCCCGCCGCACGGCAACCCCTCCTATCACCGATACCCCGGCACCAGTCGATAAGTCGCTATTGCTCGATGATGGGTTTGTGACCAACGAGTGGGCAGAAGCAACCGGGCCGACCTGGAGCACCCGCTATGACGGCAAACGCTACCACCTCGCAGCCCAAGCCAATGGCGATGCGGCGTGGGCCTACCGCCCCTTTGACGCCACCAACATCCACATGATTGCCGATATCCAAATCAATAGTGGCCAAGGGGGACTCGCGCTCCGCTACCATGCCGAAAATGATTTCGTTGCAGTCGTACTCGTCCCAGCGACCCAAGAATATCGCATCGTGCAACGCCAAGACAACCAATTCATCGAAATCACTCGTGGAGCCAATCCAAGCATTCAACGTGATAATTTACTTGAAGTAACCGTGGTAGGCAAAGAAATCACGATTACCATTAATGGCAACCTGATTACAAGCACCACCATCGATACCCTTACCGATAGTGCTCGCTTTGGCATGATTGCGATTCCCGATACCAGCGACGCAGATGTATTGTTTAGTCACCTCACTGTGCGTACTGCCCCATAAACCACATACCACCAGCGCACACACCCCCGACACGATGATGTGTCGGGGGTGTTTATACAATCAGTCACGTTCTATTTGGCGTTGTCGGTCCCAATCACAATCACGATATCAGCATTACTTTGAATATTGGCCGGTAACTTATCATGTACGACCTTGCCCGGGATAAGCAGGGCAATACTCGCAGCTTGTTTGGGATGATTATTGACATCATAAATAATAGTTGTGGTGGCAATATCACCAAGAATATCCCCTGGTGCTTCGGTTACAAGTCCCAGTGAACGCAATTGATCACTCACTCGCCGCGCTGCCCCTTGCACCCGTGACGCATTAAATACTTGAACACTTGCCGCACCTTCGCTAGTGGTCATGCCCAACAACGTACGCACATAATTGTTTGTATCGCGCCAACTATCATCAATTGCTTGGCGAAATTGGGTCACCATATCAGTACTTAATGGTATCGTTGCAGGATCTGTACTTGCACCAGCATCTTGGAGCCATGCGGTGGTGACACGCTGCACGTCGCCCACATCCCACAATAAATCGCTACCATCTACCGTATAGCGCGTGACTGTTTTGGGGCTGATTTGTTGGGTAGGGATGTATTGCGGATCAATTTGCGCAAATGTCGATAACCACGCAGCAATCATCATTGGGTTGGTCATCGGCATCGTCGTGCGAATCGAGCCGCCGACAATCTGTGGGGCATCGTTGATAATCCGCCACCACTGCCCAATGTTAGTGTGACGCACCGCCGCAATCACTGCTTGCGTGACTTGTTGTTGCCGTTGGATCCGCCCAAAGTCACTATCGGCATGCCTGGTACGGGCATAGATCAAGGCCTGCTCGCCGTCCAAATGTTGGACACCAGCCAAAAACTCCACCCGCATAGTTCCATAATCTGCAGTGGGGTAGGCTTCGTCGATGATATGCTTAGGCACATCAATCGTCACCCCTCCCAAGGCATCAATCAAGCGGGCAAATCCCGCAAAATTTATTTGGATGACATAGTCCACCCGATAATAAAAATTCCGGATACCGACAAATTCTTCGACCGTTTCGGCAGCCAAGGCCATACCCGCTTCTTGTTGGCTGACATTATCTGAATACAGTTCTTGGGGGTGCAGATAGCCATAGGCGTAGGCCGCGTTGATTTTGCTTTGGCCACGCCCACGAATCATCACCCGGGTATCGCGGGGGATTGACAACAGGCTGATTCCGCCGCTCCGTGGTTGCACACGGAGCAACATCAATGTATCACTACGAACTGCAGTCTCATTGCCGTCTTTGCGATCGTCAACCCCAATAATCAATGCCGTAAACCCATTAAACATTACCGGCGTAGGGCGATCGGCCCGCAAATCCTTGGCCCCAATGGCATCAGCAATCACCCCGATTTGAAAGCACAATACCAATACAGGAATGAGGACGGCAACTGCAATCCATAGCCAGCGAGAATTACGGGGGCGCACACCTTTGGGGATTTTTAAGCGACTGCTCCGTGACAAAATAATCGTTGATCCAGGCGTAACGCCATCACGGAGACGCCGTTCACGGGGAGTACGTGGTTGCATAGCGTTCGCTCTCACCATTTCAATTTCAAAACGCAATTATTATACCGTGTCTCTGGCGCACGCATGAATTTTCTTGTCGGACACACACGAAAAAACACAGCACGACGATTCATCACACCAGTGCAATTCATGCAGGCATCATAGCATAGCTGGCATATACACGACCCATATGCATACGTTATACTAGAGGGCAATATACACTCAACGGATAGTGGACTTATGCCACAGGGCAAACCAGTGATTCACACCCCCGCCAACCCACCCTCACCTACCCACATCCAGCATCCTGCCGATGTCTACTATAGTCGGGCCTGGCGCTGGGCATTGGCGGTTGGTGCACTATTTGGTGTCGGTCTCATCAAACAACGGCGCTGGGGTATGATTGCGAGTATCGGTGCCGTGATTGTGGGTGTCTTGCGGTATGCGGCCAAACATGAGCCCGCCCAACCCCAAATCACCCATGTCCACATCCATGACCCACGGATTCCACTCGGTTTTGAGGGATTTACCATTGGGCAAATTAGCGATATTCATTTGGGGCAACCGCATAGTGACGCCAATTTGCGTTGGGCGATTACCATGCTCAACACCCTCTCACCAGACTTGATTGTGTTGACCGGTGACTTGGTCAACGATCGGCCTGCCATCGCCCGCTTACCCTACTACCTGCGCCAATTGCATGCACCGTATGGCGTCTATGCCATTACCGGCAATCATGACTACGTCGAAGGCATCGCTGATGTCATCCAAGCACTCCATTTTGCCGGCGTACCGTTGTTGCGCAACCAAGGATTTGTGCTCAATCATCAGGGCGACAATATCTGGGTGGCAGGGACAGATGATGTATGGCATGGGCAGATGCGCATTGATCGAGCCGTGGCAGATGCCCCAGCCAACATGCCCGTGTTGTTGTTGGCCCATGCTCCCGACGCCATCTATGAAGCCAACGCCTACCCCAATATTTTTTTGCAGTTGGCCGGGCATGTGCATGGGGGACATATTCGCCTGCCAGGGCTCGGCCCACTTGCCCGCCCTCGCTATGGGCGCTGGTTTACCCATGGCACCCAACGCGTCCAAAACGCATGGCTCCATATTTCACTCGGACTAAGTGGCCGCTCACTACGGCTCGGCAATCCTCCCGAAGTGGGGATGATTCATCTACATACACACACACCAGAGGAGACCCATGCAACGCACAATTAATGGCTGGATTTGGCTGACTGACGTCGCCGTATTGTTGTTGTTTGCCGCGATTGGTCGCCAAAATCATGGCGAAAACAACCCCATCAGTGCGATTATTAGCACTGCACTACCGTTCATCATTGCGTGGTCGCTCGTCGGCTGGGCGGCCAAGCAAATCCAACCACAGCCTCGCTGGCAATGGATCTGGCAAAGTGCCCTTGCCAATGTCGTTGCTTGTGCCCTTGGATTAGGGTTGCGGGCGCTCTGGCTCCAACGGGGCATCCCACTTAGTTTTGCTGTGGTTGCCTTAGCTGTAACCACGCTTTTTTTGATTATCGTACGGGTAGCCTATAGCTTCCGGCGTACCCCAATCGCATAATACTGCACCGCTCTTTGATGGCCTAAATCCACAGGAAAGGAACGTGATGAGTAACACCGTACTGACCTTGATTCGCCACGGCGAATCTTTTGCCAATGTCGAACCAATCGTAGAGTCGCACACCTGTCGCGGGTTGACACCCAAAGGAATCACCCAAGCAGAGGCCTTGGCGACCCGGATTCGCAACGAACGGTGGCAGTACGATGTGCTCTATGCGAGTACCCTCAAACGCGCCCAAATGACTGCCCAAATCATTGCACCGGCACTTAACCTCCCAATTACTTGGGAAGAAGGCCTACACGAGTTACGGGTAGGCGAAATCGATGGCATGAATTATCATGATGTGTCACTACAATACCCTACATTTGATTACGCCATCAGAGACGTCCATACCAAAGTCGCTCCTAGTGGCGAAAGTTGGAATGAATTTGCCTTGCGCTGTGCCGCCACCCTCAATACGATTGCGCAACACCATGCCGGCAAACGAATCGCGGTGGTCTGTCATGGGGGCGTGATTGAATGTGCCTTTTTGTGGGCCTGTGATCTCAATGCCGGTGTGCGCCGGCGCGTCGCCTTCCCTGCCCGTAATACCGCATTTACCACTTGGCATCACCGCATGAGCCCATTTGATCAACGCCTCGAATGGCAACTACTTTGCCACAACGACCATACTCATCTCGCACTCACCTAACGCATGGGGTGAGATCCCAAGCCACACAGGTGATTCATTACAAATAATTTACAATGATACGGGCATGATTGCAGTGGTTTAATAAAAAATTACTACCATGTATTTTTGTTAAAAATACATGGTAGTAATTCGCAATTCACTATAAATAACGGAAATAATCGTAGGTTTATTCGGTGATTCCGTTGCATCCGCCGGTGTTGATTTTTTGAGCAAATATACAAAAAAATTTACTCTCAACAAG
>DBCF01000198.1:0-1236 GCA_002292925.1 Roseiflexaceae bacterium UBA965
AACCAACCAACCAACCAACCAACGGGTACGCGTATATCTCACCAACAGCTTGGAAGAATACCACCCAGATACGGGCACACTATTTGCGAACTGGTTGAGTGCAGAGGCTAATGCCGCCAACTATATCAAACGTGACACACCGGTGATGTGTGTGATTGGCAATCCACCGTATTTTGGATTCAAATCAAATGATGGCGAGTGGATAACTAAATTAACTGATGAATACAAATATATTAATGGTAAAAACATCAACGAGAAGAAACATCGGCTTGGAAATGATTATGTGAAATTTATTCGATTTGGCCAATTTTTTATTGATAAAAATAAATCAGGTGTTTTAGCGTACATTAATGATCATGGTTTTATATTTAATCCAACCTTCAAGGGAATGCGCTGGAATTTAATGAATTCCTTTGATGAAATATATATACTTGACCTACATGGAAATTCTAAAAAGAAAGAAAAAGGTGTCGATGGATCTAAAGATGAAAACGTTTTTGATATTCAGCAGGGAGTTAGTATAAATATTTTTATTAAATCTGGAAAGAAAAAAGAAAATGATTTAGCAAAAGTTTTTTATTATGATTTATTGGGTACAAGAAATATGAAATATGAATATCTACTTGATAGTAGTTTTAAAAATATACCATTTAAGGAAATATCACCTAATAGCCCGTTCTATTTCTTTTTACCTAGTAACTCAAACAATATTGAAACTTACGAATTAGGATTTTCAATGGCTGATTTTTTTAATATTGGAGTAACAGGAACCGTTACTGGTAACGATAATCAATTAATTGGGGCAAATCATGCTGAACTAAAAGAGAGACTCGAAAGTATTATTAATTCATCTATTGATAGTACGCTCATTAAGCCCATCGAATACAGACCTTTTGATAAAAAAGTGATGTATTTTGTAGAAACATTTATTAAGAATCCATATCCTCAAATTTCAGTTCCAGACTCGTATAGAAGCCGATATACGGTTATGAAACATTTAGCTAATTCAGATAATTATTGTTTGATTATTGGTCGACAAGGGCAAGTAGTTGGTGATATGCCTTGGAATATAATTTTCATTTCAAATAACATTGTAGACTTAAATATGTTTTATAGAGGCGGTGGTGTTGTAAATCCCCTCTACCTCTACCCCGACAGCACCGGCCAGCAGAGCTTTGCCCAGGGCGTAGCGCGCACGCCCAACCTGAACATGCAGATTGTGGCGCAAATGGCGGC
>DBCF01000198.1:1254-2950 GCA_002292925.1 Roseiflexaceae bacterium UBA965
CAGCTGGAGTTGACGTTTACCCCCGAGAAAGAGGTACAGCCTGGTACCTTTGCCCCCATCGACATTTTGGATTACATCTATGCCGTATTGCATTCGCCCACCTACCGCGAGAAGTACAAGGAATTCCTCAAAATCGACTTCCCACGGGTGCCGTACCCCAGTGATGTCGCCACGTTTTGGCAGTTGGTGCAGTTGGGGGGCGAATTGCGCCAGATCCATTTACTCGAGAGCCCCAGCGTCGAGCGCTACATCACGCAATATCCCGAATCGGGAAGCAATCAGGTTACTGCTATTCAATTCCGCGCTACTGAGCAGCCTGACGGGGACGGTGCCGTTGGGCGGGTCTATATCAACGACACGCAGTATTTCGACAGTGTGCCACAGCGGGCATGGGGTTTTTTTATTGGGGGCTATCAACCAGCGCAAAAGTGGCTCAAAGACCGCAAGGGGCGGACGCTGGACTACACCGATATTTTGCACTACCAAAAAATCATCGTGGCCTTGACAGAGACGCACAAATGCATGCAGGCCATTGATGCAATCGCCATCGAGGCGTGATTGCCAAACCTGACGTAGTAGAGACGCAGCAGGCTGCGTCTCTACTACGTCGCAAATTTGTCAAAAATACCAAAAAATTCTATGGCATTCGTTGATATAGTCAAATAAACGTGTGAATTATTTGTTGAGGGTTGTATGAATGTGCACGGCGTAATCCAATCAATGCAGCCACTGCATACCATCAAAACTGCTACTGAAGTGCGGGTATTGCGCGATAACAATGCGCCGCCCGAAGAAATCCAGGCGTTGGTACGGGCTATACGCGACCAAGTATTTCATTTTCGTCAAACGGCCGAAGCCTTAGTCGCCAAAGTCGACCGGAGCCCACGCCTCTGTGCGGGGGTGCTGTTGTTGATTGCGCAACGCATGCGCTATGCTCAGATAAGTTACGAATTATTTGACGAAATTGCCGACAAAGAATTTGTGGTTGACACACAACGTTATATCAACGCACAGACGAGTCGCCTGCTCCAAGCCATCCCCGCATTTGAATTGACCGAAGTACTTGACATGGTGTACTCCTATGAACAAGTCGATGACCTCAAATATTTCATCGAACACATCGATACAGTGACGGCGTATACTGCATTCCAATCACAAGTACATGTTGACTCTGCCCAAAAAACCATCCAATACACGGTGGCAATTGCCACCAGTGGTTTGGCTGCATTGGGCTGGGTATTGTCGCCGTGGCTGACGCTGGTGTTGGTGGTAGTGGGGATCATGGGTATTGTGTGGTATACCCAAACCCAGCAACAGCGTGCCCAAAAACTGCGTCAGCTGTACAAAAAATGTGACAACCATCAACGTGTCTTGAGCCTGCAACCCCGCTACAAAAACAAAGAAATTGCGCGCAATTTACTCGAACAACAGCAGCGTACGGTCAAAGCGTTTTTTGGTGATATGTCACCGACATCGCATTTGACGGGGATTTTTACGGTCATCCAAATGCAGGTGAACCTTTAGAAGTAGAAAGGATGAAGTAGGAAGGATGAAGTGAAGGGGCGAATCATGCCGGCGAATTTATTAGCCGCTATTCGTCCGGAGGAATGAGGAAGTGTCCCATAGACGCAGCAGGCTCCGCGTGCCCTGTGCGAGAAAAGAGATTTTTTTGTTTTGATTTGCGTAGCATGATAGT
>DBCF01000198.1:2982-15910 GCA_002292925.1 Roseiflexaceae bacterium UBA965
GATGTAGCTCAGTGGTAGAGCAACTGTTTCGTAAACAGTAGGTCGTCGGTTCAACCCCGACTATCGGCTCCAATGAAATACACAAGTGCAAAAATAATTTGCACTTGTGTATTTGTTTATACACGGCATACTGTAACCAAGGAGCTAACATGTCTGATTTTTCACGCTTTCGCAAAGAAGAATTTTTGAGTCTCGAAACATATCGCAAAAACGGTGAAACCATCAAATCACCGATGTGGTTTGCCCAAGACAACGATGCGTTGTATTTGTGGACGATGGCGGATACCAGCAAAGTCAAACGTATCCGCAATAACCCGCACGTCAATATTGCTCCGTGTAAACGGATGGGTGAAGTGACTGGTGAATGGATGACTGCGCATGCCACCATTGATGATTCGCCTATAATGGTGGCGCAGGTTGAAGCAATGTTACTCAAAAAAATCGGCTTGTTCTTTCGGATATTTCGCTTTATTGATGCAATCCGTGACCGTCAAAAAAACTCACATCGCATCTGTATTAAACTCAGCTGACTTTGACATCCGCGTCCGCTTCGTGGTACATTCGCAGTGAACCCACTGTGAAATATACAAGGAGCGCAACGATGCGAATTGGACTTATTGGAATCGGCGGGATTGCCGATGTATACCGCAAGGGATTGGCGCAGTACAATCAACCAATTACGGCAGTTTGTGACATCAACCAATCCCGTGTCGACCAAATCGCTCGTGCCGAAAATTGTGCCGGATATACCGATTACCGCGAAATGTTGGCCAAAGAAAATCTCGACGCCGTCTTTATTTCGATTCCCCCCGGCGCTCACCAAAACCAAGTCATCGATGCCGTCAATGCCGGCGTGGCCATCTTTGTAGCCAAACCCGTCGGTCTCGACATCGATTTAGTCGAGCGCACTCAAGCCGCCATCACCAAATCGGGTGTCATCAATCAAGTGGGCTACATGTCGCGCCATTCTGATATGGCCGCCAAAGCCCGTGAACTGATCGGCGACCGCAAAGTGGTGATGGGCCTCGGGCGCTTTATGGTGCGCATGCCTGCCGCCCACCCATGGTGGGGCAAACGAGCCTTGTGCGGTGGTCAAGTGATTGAGCAGAGCACCCACCAATTCGATTTTTTACGCGACATCATGGGCGAAGTCACCGAAGTGCATGCCTATGGCCATCAAGGAGCCGGCGACGATATCGCCGACTTCGAAGATAGCACCATCGTCACCATGCGCTTTGCCAACGGCGGCATGGCCAATGTGGTCAGCACCAGCTGTACCGACGTGCCCGAGGGCTGTGGCTGGGAATTCACCGGCCGCGATTTGTACCTCAAAATGATTATGGACCTCGATTTGAGCGGCGTGATTGATGGTAAACCGGTCACCTATAAAGGCGAAGAATCCGGCTATATTCGCCAAGTGGGGGAGTTTTTGACGGCTGTTAAAACTAAAAACCAAGCCATGATTCGGTCGTCGTATGCCGATGCCGTCAAAACCTTGAAGGTCACTATGGCCGCCGAACAATCAATGCAACAAGGTCGCCCGATTCGCTTGAGCTAAGTGGAATTAAGGATAACAAAATGAAAATCGGTACCCTACAAAATGTACTCAATGAGCAATTAGGCAGCGCATTTTATCGTGCTGGTCAACTGGGCTTTGCTGGCATCGAGCTCGATTGGAGCAACCCCAGCGAGGCCTTGCCTGGCGGCAGCATGAGCCCTAGCATGCGTGCCATGATGGTGCTGACCGCCCGCAACAACAACGTCGAGATTGCCTCGGTGGCGGCCCACTTCCTCAACAACGGCAATATTGCCAGCGCTGACAGTGCCGTGGTGAGTAGTGCCATGCTCAACATCCGCCGTGGCATCGAGTTGTGCCACGATATTGGTGCCAAAGTCTTGTTGGTGCCGTTTTTTTATCATGGTGAAATCGAGGGCGACGCTGGCATCGATCGCTTGACCCGCAATTTGGGCGCCTTGGCAGCCGAAGCCGCTAGCGCTGGCGTGACACTCGGCATCGAAAACACCTTGAGTGCTGTACAAAACGCCGCCGTCATCGATGCGGTCGGTTCGCCGGCAGTGGGCGTCTACTGGGACATGGCCAATGGCGTCGCTTGTGGCTACGATGCCGTCGCCGACGTACATACTTTGGGCAAACGCTTGGCCCAAGTGCATGCCAAAGAATTCGCCCACGACGGCGGTGTAGCGGGTACTCGGGCCAATCCCCGTTTTGATTTGCTCAACGCCAAACCCCTCGGCCAGGGCCAAATCCCCGTGCCTCAAATCGTGGCCGCGCTCAAATCGGTAGGCTACGATGGCTACATCGTGCTCGAAACTGGGCATTTTGGTGATCACCACGCCTCCGCCAAAGCCGCTGGTGACTACCTCAAATCACTGGTGTAAGTAGGGCATTTGTTGGCAGATGGAGCGTACACAGGGCAATGCGAAGCGCACTGTGTACGCTTTTTTACAAGAAAGAAGTAATTACATGCGAATTTCGTTTATTACGGCGAATTATGTGGCCCGCGAAGTGGGTTACCATATGACCGAAGGTTGGATGCAGGGCGACAAGGCCGCCAACGATCATTACCGGCCCATCGATACCTACGCCGCCCGCCTCGAGGAGTTGTTGGCGCTGATTAGCGACCAAGGCTATGACTCCGTCGATTTCTGGACGGCCCACCTGCATTGGTCGTGGGCCACCCCTGACCACATCGAAACCGCCAGCATGTTGTTGGCCAAATACGGTCTGACCCCACTCTGTTACGGCGGTTATTTCGGCGATACCATCGAAGAATTCACCAAAGCCTGTGCTACGGCGAGTGCCGCGGGGATGCGTATTTTGGCGGGGTCGACGGCCATGCTCAAAAAAGATCGGGCTGCAGTAGTGGCCGTATTGCACCAGTACGATTGCAAGCTGGCCATCGAAAACCATCCGGGTGAAAAAACGCCCGCTGATATTTTGCAGCAAATCGGTGATGGTGCCGGCGGGCGCATCGGTACTGCCCTCGACACCGGCTGGTGGGGTACCCAAGGCTATGATTCGGTGGCGGCGATTCACGAACTCTACCCACATATTTTGACCATGCACCTCAAGGACGTGCTGGCCGCTGGTGCCCACGATACGTGTCGCTTTGGCAAGGGCGTGGTGCCCATCGAAGCGTGTGTGCGCTTGTTGGCCGAAAAAGGCTATACCGGTCCCTTGGCGGTAGAGCATGAGCCCGACGCGTATGATCCCACACCCGATTGTGTCGCTATGCGCGATATGGTCACGGGCTGGTTGGCATAGGTCAGTAGCGTATGTGAATTGTGTGATAGTTACGCCCCGTTCATTCGTTGTGATGAACGGGGCGTGGTGTGTTGTCTAAACAGTACGTGAAATGACACCTATCACAATAAATTCCCGTTGAGTTGGTAATTGATATGCGATAGGATGAAGTTGGTATATGGATTAGGTAGTACCAAGACAGATTCCAATAGAAGGAGAAGACAAAGGTGGTTAATAAAACGAACCCATTTTGGCTCACGCTGTTGTGTGTCGTAATGTTACTGTTAGCGGCGTGTGGGAGCAATACGCCAACAGCATCTGAGCCGACTGCGCAACCAGCCGCCGAGCCAACTGCAGCCTCTGAGCCGACCGCAGCACCTGAACCGACCGCAGCTCCCAAAGAGTATACGATCAAGATTATGACATGGCATGGTCCTGATAGTAACACGGGTTATTACAACGGGTACAAGCAAATCACCGATGATTATACTGCGGCACATCCCAATGTGAAATTTGAATTTGTCTATCAACCACTTGATGGTTACAAAGAGTTGTTAGACACTCAATTTGTATCAGGAAGCGCTCCAGATATTATTCAGATGCAACCGTGGATGTTTGGTGAGTATGCCAACAAAGGCGTCTTGTATAACCTGAATAATGCCTATAACGCCAAGAGCGCGTATTCCGAGGCTGCGCGGTGGATGGATACTTTCTCAGGTGGGGAAGCGTCGTTTGCCGGCGTACGATCTTCAAATAAATTTGGTGGCATCTTTTTTGTACCAAACGACAGCAATGCCACAATGTCAATTGGGCAACCGATGTTTTACAACAAAGATTTGTTCAAAAAAGCCGGCCTTGATCCTGAGAAGCCACCACAGAACTGGGAAGAATACCGCACGGCGATGAAGGCACTCAAGCAAAGTGGGGTGATTCCTATTGCGGCAGACAATGGTCGTTGGGTGGGTTGGTCATTGGGGCAAGTTGGCTATCAGTTTGGTGAAAAGTACGTCGACCAGTTTTATGATGCCAAGTATACGAGTGGCAATCGCGGTGTTGAATATTATTGGGACAAAGTGTACGTCGCGTTGGCCAATGGACAACTCGAGAACGCCGACTATTATGTTGATATGCTGACTATTTGGCAGGATTACGCACAATATTGGCAAGATGGTTGGACGGGTACTGCCGAAGCCGATGCACCTAATTTGTTTATGACTGGTCAAGCTGCAATGTTACAAGCTGGGTTCTGGGACTTCCAAGGCTATTCAACATTGATTGGCGACAAATTTGCGTGGGGGATTTTTCCGGTACCAGTAATTACCTCAGCGACGTCCAAGTATGCCATTGGCAAATACAATGCTCCGGCTAATACACAAGATTATGGCTTTACGGTAAATGCCACAATCGAAAAAGACAAAGAGCTCGAAGCAGTGATTGTCGACTTTTTGCAGTATTTCTCGAGTGTTGAAGCACAAACCAAGTATGTGAATACAGCCAAATCATTTTCTCCTGTTGAGGGTGTGCCCGTACCCGACGAAATCAAAGGGTTTGTAAACCCGAGTGAAAAGGCGTCGGCAGTTGAAGTGGTTGGTTCGTCGTTTATTGAATGGGGAGATGGAGCGATTTGGCCAGGTCTGTCACAAGATTTCTTGATGGGCAAAATCAGTGTTGATGATTACAAAGCCAAAGTGGCCGAGTTATCACGTGAGGCATCAAAGAATTATGTGGCGGGGATGATTGGTGCGGAAGGCTATGCGCCACAAATTACGGCAGCCGAGGCTAAACTCGCCGAAATGAAGGGTGATGGCAGTAACGAGTTGATGGTTAAATCACAAGAGACGACCATCGAAAACCTCAAATTGCGTCTCGAGATGATGCAAACCTATTTCAAGCCATAATTAACGCGTTGTTGTAAGAATCCGTTTGATGCAAGGCGAGTACACAAGACTCGCCTTGCATAATTTGACCGATGAGGTTCAAGATGGCGCATCAATCGGTGCCCCCGATCAGGCAAACGCCGCGCACCAAAAACAAATGGCAGCGGCAAATGTGGGTGGGTTGGTTGTTTGTGGCACCTGCAATTGGTTTGAATTTGTTATTTGATTGGTATCCCATGATGGATGGTATCTATCGGTCGTTTTATCGTTGGGATGGGTATAGTACGGCGGTATATGTCGGCTTAGAGAACTTCCGCAAAATATTTAGTGACACAATATTTTGGACGGCAGTGACGAACATGCTCTTTTTCCTGGTGATGAGTATTATTTTGATGATTCCGACGATTATTACGAGTGTGATCCTGTTTCGTATACGGCATATGCGCGCTCAATATATATATCGCGTGTTGTTTTGTATTCCGATGGTGGTTCCATGGATGGTTATCATTTTGATGTGGCAATTTATGTATAACCCACAGTATGGTTTGTTTAATCGGTTTATCGAGCTGATTGGTATGCCTGATATGCAACAAACGTGGTTGGGGGATAGTGAACTGGTGAAGTGGTGTTTGGTCTTTATGGGGTTTCCATTTGTGACCACAAACGCCGCACTTATTTATTTGGGCGGGTTGAAAAGTGTTTCCGAATCGGTGTGGGAAGCTGGTGCACTTGATGGGGTCGGCCCGCTACAAAAATTCTTTTATTTGGAGTTGCCATTAATTACGGGACAATTTAGTTTGAATTTAATTGGCACTATTACTGCCGCAATTACGGGATATACAACCCAGCTGGTGTTGACCAAAGGTGGACCTGGGTTTGCGTCGATGGTGCCAGGCTTATATATGTATTTTTCGGCATTCAAAAGTCAAAAATATGGCTATGCATCGGCATTGGGAATGGTAATGTTTGTGCTTTCTTTGGTTATCACACTCCTCAGTCTGAAGTTTTTTCAAAAAGAAGAGTCAGAATCATGAGCATAAACTTCTCCAAAATAGTGCGCCCATCTTATACAATTGCTGAATTTGCGAAACATGTGGTGATTGTTTTGGTCTGTGTGGCATTGCTATTTCCGTTGTTTTTGATGATTGTAATGTCGGTCAAAGACAAAGAACAAGTAGTATTTTCGTTTTTTACGATTCAGCCGCCATTTCATTTTGAAAATTATCTTGTTGCGTTCAGCTATATTTCACCGTTTATTATGAATAGTGTCTGGATGGCGATCGGGTCAACTGTGCTCACGGTGGGTGTGACTGCGTTAGCGGGGTATGCCTTTGGCAAATTGGAATTCCCCTTTAAGAATGTACTGTTTTGGATTTTATTTGCCAAAATGATGTTGCCTGGCATCATGAACCTCATCCCATCGTTTACATTGGCGTGGAAGTTGGGGATTTTGGATACCTCGTTGCCGGTTATTTTGTTTTGTGCGGGGACATCGCAACCATTTTGGGTATTTGTGATGCGTACGTTTGTGGCACAACAACCGCAAGAATTATTTGAGTCAATGCGTATCGATGGTGCCAACGAATTGCAGATTTTTCGTTATTTGGCGATCCCGTTGCTCCGTCCGATGCTGGCACTGATGTCCATTAATGTGTTTGTATCAGTATGGAATGATTATATCTGGCCATTGGTGACGATTCAATCATTTGACAAACGTCCCTTGACTGTGGGGCTCGCATATTTAACATCGGCACATCCCGGTGATTATGGGATGTTGACTGCTGGGTATGTGATTGCGGCATTGCCGTTATTGGTGTTGTTTTTTATTTCGATGAAGCAATTTATCGAAGGATTAACCGCCGGTGCAATTAAGTTATGAGAGTGAACTATGCAGCCGTTATTGCTAGAGCATATTGCCCAAGTACGCATCCAAATTAGCGCAAGTGAGCAGCACGGTGGCCGACATGCCGAATTGTGGAAGCTCATCAAAAGTAGTGCGCGGAGTGCGCCGTTTGATTTTCCATGGTTTACGCCATTTGTGGCATTGATTACCCAAGATGCACGTGATATTGCCAACGCTGCAGACGTGATACGGCGATATGTCGGCAAACTTGATAGCATGTATTTTTCTACCGGGTTGCAATTTCATTTTTGGTGTTTTGCCTTTCCGCATGCCAAATGGTGTATGTACTTCCAGTGGTTGTGTACGATAGGTGCATTTGATGATGAAGAAGCGCAGCAGATTGCAGCGCAATTAATCGAATATCATTTTGTGAATTTTTTGTATGGCTTACGGACCAAACCAGAACCAGATTGTGTCGATAATCAAGCGTTGTCATTGGCGTTAAGTACGACACTTGTCGGGTATATCTTTACCCAGGCACCGTATCAATCGCGCATGGCAGAAATCATGCGCGATGAGGGACTCCGTCGTTTGCCGATAATGATTGGTGACATGCCTCCATCAGGATATAGTGGTGAAGGGAGTTCATACATGGATTGTGTGAATGGTCCTGCTATTCCACTCGCAATCGAACTCATGCAACGTATCACCGGGCAATCTAATCTGTTACATCAACAATTTACGGCCAATGGCGCTACTCCATATCGGATATTACTGATGGTTGCTCGGGAATGGATGCCTGGGGGGCTGTTGTTGCCATGGGATAATTACGGGTATCAGTTTGGGGTGCGGGCGCCGCTAGCATATGCAGCGCATGTAACCGGTGAGGCATTATTTACTGATATTTTGATGAATGACACAATCTGGAGCTACGATATTGGTACTGGTTGGGCGTACGATGATTTGGTGTGGACATTGATTTGGTGGCCGCATCAGCATGCCACAAGCACACCTACAGTTTCACGGAGTTGGTTTGAGCCCACCGTAGGGGGGGCGTTGGTCAGTGATAATCGTGACTATTACGTCATGCAAATGTGGGATGAATCCACCCCCGTTGTGCCAACGCGTTCACACGTCAATCCCAATGCCGTGTTGTTTAACGGCTATGGGGTGCCGCTTTCTGCAGATGGGTCGCCAATCCCCGCCGGGGTGGCGCGTTTCCGTTTTGCCGACACGGTACGGCGAGTTAATTTTTTGACGATGGGGCAAGAGGACGAATACAACTATGGGGATGGTTGCGGTGGTGCGCATTCGATCATCGTCGTCGATGGGTGGGAAGGATTGCGTCTGCAGGGTGATGGCGCGCAATACCAACATCCCCATGCTGATTTAACGCAGCATACGTTGGGTTGCGACGTGGCGCCAACGTATCAAGAACGGTGGCCAGATATTCGTCAAGTATTGCGGCGTACGACGTTGTGCGCACAGCGCTTTTTTGTTATCGAAGACTATTGTCAGAGCGACGATTTGCACACCTGGACGACCCGTTTTTTATTGCGTCCTGATTTTGTGGCCTGTACAGATGGTGTCAAAATCCAAACCCCCGAAGGGGTGACGTTGCAGCTCATGCCGGTATTGGTGCCTGCGCAGATTACCACAGAGGCGGTAAGCGGGCATCCAGCCAAACCGGATGGACGTTGTGGCATCGCTGATTTTCATTATCACGGTACGACACATCACCAACTAACCCTTGCATGGATCGCCCAGACGCGGGTATTGGGTGGGCAAATTTGCCAATTCGCGGCGATTGCAGATTATGCTGACGGATTAAACGAAATTACGGCACGGCAACAATTAGCCCAGAGTGCCTTGCGGCTTGATTTGCAATTACCGGCGCACATGGAAGCCGACGTACCAGCAGTAAAGCGCTGGTGGTACCACACGCTAATCCCTGATTGGGGTGATGCCGGTTGGATTAAATTACCCGTGGGGATGATGAGTCCACAGATTTGGTTGAATGGTGTGGCCGTCGATATGCGGCCATATGGTGTATCTGGTGAGCTGATTGCCCCCCAAATCGCTATTCCCACTGATTGTCGTACCGGCGATGCCCTTGATTTGTTGCTATGTGTGGATGTGCCGATTAGTCATTACGAAGGTGGCGGTGATGGCACAATCGGATTGACAGGTGGCGTGTGGTTGATGCATCCAATCGATGAAGACGCCTTGATTGCGTGTACATGGGCGGAAAATCAGCTCCATGTACGTAGTACGAGCGGTGAATATTGGATACCGTATCACTTATCCGCATAGGAGGATTGTGATGAGTTGTTATGATGCGATGGAAGCAGTATTGCACGATGAGACCCTGATTGAGTCTGCGGCGGTGCATGGGCGTTGGCAAGTGCGCTATGCTGCTGCCATGGCTATTGCACAACATCCTGAGCCGCGTTGGCTGCCAGTATTGCACAACATGTTAGTGATTGAATCTACCCGACCACTCTACACGCAGCCCGTCGTCCAGTTTTCGGTGGGGACTGGTGATACGCGCATGGCTGAGCAGATTGGACCGATTGATGTCACGTTTGATAGTGCATATGACGAGGCCACCAAAGATGCGTGGCGTTGTCGGGGGCGTGTACGCCAAGCGGTGTTGTTTGCCATTGCATCGATTGGTGTCGCTGACAATGAATTGTTAGCGGTATTACATGGATTTCTTGCGGATCCCAAAGAAGACTTTGCAGTGAAGGCGGCCACGGCTCGTGCGTTAGGGGTGATTGCCCACCCTGACAGTGTGCCGTTTTTGCAAATCGCACAGCAATTTGACGAATGGTGCACAAATCGTGAAGCAACAAACGCATTGCAAAGGATTAAATCATGACACGGCTATTACATATTGGGATTGCATCATTATGCGCAAAACCAGGTGATATTGACGGGAACATCGCCCAGATTCAGTGGGCCGCGCAACAAGCGGCCCACGTAGGCTGTGATTTGTTGTTGACACCCGAAATGAGTGCGACCGGCTATGGCGGATATCCTGAAGTGGTGGCATGTGCCGAAGTGGCAGGGAATGGTCCGATTTACACACACCTTGCGACGATGGCGCACCAAATGCAAATCGTGTTAATGGCCGGATTTGTTGAACAACACGCCAATCAACGCTATCTGGCGCACTATGTCGTCTATCCTGATGGGCGTTTTGTGGTGCAACGTAAAAACCGTGTAACTCCCCGCGAATATCCACTCGATGCTGCGGTGACACTTTATTTTGATGAAAGTGAAGAAATTGGCCATGTGCATGCGTCAGATGCGGATTGGCAGTTTTTTATGGTTAAAGATGTGCGTTGTGGGATTGTGATTTGTGCCGATTTAGGTGTGAAACAAATCCACACGTATTTTCAGCAGGAACAGGTGGAATTGATGTTGTTACCCACCGGTGCTGGTGGTACTCGTAACGAACGGATGCTGACTGCTGATTTGCTGGATCCTGCAGGTGTTGGTATTGATGGGTATTTTGATGCAATGAAGTGGGCTTGTTTTCCAGGCGATGGTATTAAAGAATGTGTGCGCTATCGCCGTGCCTTAGCGGCGGTCAATATGTGTGGTTATGATGGTCAACACTTTTATCATGGTGGTCAAGGCTCAATTATTGATACATTTGGTGATGTCCATGCAATTATTGCAGGAATCCCCAACCTCGACCGGCAACGCCCGCGCTTTGCGCATGCCCAAATTGATTTTGATCAGCGCCTGATGTAGTTAAGGATTATATATGCAACGTATTCGGCTGGCGGTGGTTGGGTTGAATTTTGGCAGTTGGATAATCGAAAACGAATTGTTGCAAGGCGCTGGTCTTGCCACCATGGTTATTGTGGCTGTATGTGATATTGATGCCCAAAAAGTAGCGAAGTGGAGTACGCAACTTGGGGTCCCTGGGTATACTGACATTGCGGATGTCCTTGCCCAACCCGATGTCCAAGCCGTTGGTTTGTTTACGGGACCCGTGGGGCGGGCAGGATTGATTCGCCAAATTATCACCAGTGGCCGAGATGTGATGACGACCAAACCATTTGATGGTGATGTAGTTGCGGCACAGCTGGTGTTGGCCGAAGCCTGTGCCCAACGTCGCGTCGTTCATCTCAATTCACCAGCACCAACATTACCTGTTGATTTAGCGCAACTTACGACATGGCAAAAAGAATATGACCTTGGTCAACCGATTGCGTATCGGGCCACGACATGGTGTTCCTACCGTGAACAACCAAACGGGAGCTGGTACGATGACCCACTGTTGTGCCCTGCTGCGCCATTATTTCGCCTAGGGATTTATCTGATTAATGATATTGGCTGGTTTTTTGCACACGTGGTGCACGTGGACCTATTACAGTCGCGGATTTTTACACAACGACCAACGGCGGACAACGCGCAATTATCAGTGCTGTATGCGAATGGTGCAATTGGCTCAATCTATGCATCATTTTGTATTGAAGATCAGCAATATTATCGTTGTGCCCTCGAGCTCAACTTTGAACGTGGGACGTTGTATCGTAATGTGGGACCAATGGCAGTCGAAAATAATCAGATTCAACTTGCAGTCGTGGCGGTCAAAGAAGGGAAACAGCATATTACCCAAACCGTTGTCCCATCGCAAGGTGCCGGTTATCAATGGGAAGAGTTCCAGCGTGCAATCCTGCAACAACAAGGGACAAGCCAGGCATATGCTGATCGCATCGTCGCAGGATTGCAGATTATTGCCGGAATGCAACAAGCTAACTCCGATGCAATAGTGCGTGGGATGTGATTATGATTGGTATTGGGTTGTTTGGGCAAAATGGTCATCAACTTCCGCACGATTTAGTGGTGCGTGGGGGACATGTGGTGGCGACGTGTGATATTTCGACACAATCAGATGATATTGTGGATTACCCATCATTTACTGAATTATTAGCAGATCCAGCGGTACAGCTTGTGTCGATTTGTGCCCCACGACGAGATCAACAGGGCCTTTTTGTTCAGCAAGCCTTACGTGCAGGCAAACATGTCTATGCCGAAAAACCGTGTGTTATGCGCCATGATGAGCTTGATATGTTAATCACATTGGCGAGTCAACAACAGTGTTATTTGTTTGAGATGGCAGGTACCGCATTTGAAGCTCCGTATGCGGCGGTTGCTCCACTCATTGCTTCGGGAATATTAGGGGCGATTGGTCAAATTGTGGTCCGCAAATCATACCCGTATGCGGATTGGCGACCTCAAGATGAGGGTATTGATGGTGGGCTGATAATGCAAAGTGGTATTCACGCAGTGCGATTGATTACGCATCTTACAAACCTGCGCATTGTCGCGATTTCGGCTGTCGAACATCAGATTGGCAACCCTGTTGCTTCCGGTGATTTACAGATGGCGGTCGGGATGCTGGCACGCTTGGACAATGGTGGCAGTGCGAGCATTTATGCGAATTATTACAATCAACGAGGGAACAATACATGGGGAGATGATGAACTGCGCATCTATGGCAGTAATGCATTTCTCTATACTGTGGGTTCCAAAATACATGTCGTGGATGCGCATCAAACCCGTCAATTTGATTGTGCGCCACAACCTGCATATATTCAACGAATTATCGATGTATTACATAACAATATGCCCCGTCCATTCGATATTGCCACTGAAATACATCCGACACATGTGGTAATCGCTGCTAAGCAATCGGCACTGCATGCGGGTATGTGGGTTTCAGTACCTGTATCATGACTGCTTCTTGTATAATCAGGTCATAAATAGGAATCTGTGTATAACCGCGATCACGATGAGGTGGTCAATATGCCCCAAGTGTTGTTGGTTGATGATAATGTGCGGGCCCTTGATGGTTTGCGACGACATATTCCGTGGCAAGAAACCGGTTGTGTCTGTGTAGGAACTGCCCAAAATGGCGTGGAA
>DBCF01000092.1 GCA_002292925.1 Roseiflexaceae bacterium UBA965
AATTTTTTGTTACGCCAAAACATGACCATGAACGAACTCATGGTGGCGTTGCAACAGAGTCGCGTCAAAGAAGTACAGCTCACCATCATCGAAGGCATGCGCATCGAAGAAATCGCAGCCGTGGTCGGTAATGCGGGGATTCTCGCCATTGACGAGCAAACTGCACTGAGCGCATTTTCTGCTGCCGATCGCTTCCGCAAAGGGCATATTTATCTGAGTAGCCTCCCCGAAGGTGGCACACTTGAAGGCTACTTGTTCCCCGATACATACCGCATCTACGAGACCGCGAGTATCACCGACGTAGTCGAGCTGCTATTGGGGCACTTCGACGAACAATACGCCACCATCGAACGCGAAGTCCAAGTCCCCGATACCACAGTGCATCAAATCGTCACCATGGCCTCAATCATCCAACGCGAGGCCACCCGCCAAGACGAAATGGCCCTTGTATCTGCAGTATTTTGGAATCGGCTCAAACCCGAAAACGCCGGTGAAACTGGCGGTGGCAAGCTACAATCTGATCCCACCGTACAGTACATCCTTGGGACAAGTGCCAATTGGTGGCCCAAACTCGATAATCTCACCATTGACCAAATCAACGAAGCCCCAGGACCATACAATACCCGTGTCCAAAATGGACTGCCCCCAGGACCAATCAGCGCACCAGGACTAACTGCATTACGCGCCGCAGCCCGCCCCGATGCAACGGCCAATTATCTCTACTTTGTGGCCTCTTGCGAAACCCCTGGTAAACACAACTTTGCAAGTAGCTACAACGAATTCTTGGCATTTGAACAACAATATCTCACCTGCCAACAATAGCGTCGGAGCGTTCATGTCAACACCACCCATCCGCATTGCGGGAGTTATCGGTGATCCGGTTGCTCATAGTAAATCACCGGCCATGCATAATGCCGCATTTGCCTACTTTGGCTTGCCCGCCCAATACGAACGCTGGCATACGCCCCTCGCAGAGCTCCCCGACCGCATCAATTCACTCCGCGCCCCACACATGTATGGCGCCAACGTGACATTGCCCCATAAACTCGCTATTTTGCCACTCCTCGACGAAATCGATGATATTGCCAGCCAAATTGGGGCAGCCAATACCATTATTCGCTTGCCCGATGGCCGCTTACGCGGCACCAATACCGACGCACCGGCGTTTCTGCAAGAAATAACCGATGTTTGCCAACTCAACCCCCTCGGCCTCGAAACGGTCATCTTGGGTGCGAGTGGCGCTGCCCGCGCTGCTGCCTTTGCGCTGGCCCATGCCGGTGCAGCCCGCATCACTATCATCAATCGCACCATCGAACGTGCCGAAGAATTGCTCGCCGATGTGCTCTATACCCTCGATAGTGACCCGATTATGACCTTTGCCACCCCCGATGCCCCTGACCTCGACGAAATCATTGGATCTGCCAAATTAATAGTCAATGCCACTACCCTAGGCTGGCATGGCAACGAAACTCCACTCCCCGCCCGTTTTCTCAATAATCAGATGACCGTCTATGATATGGTCTATCGCCCCACTCAACTCTTGGCTGATGCCAAAGCGTGTGGAGCCCAAGGCTACGATGGACTGGGGATGTTAGCGCGCCAAGCAATGCTGGCGTTTCATCATTGGACAGGACTAACACCACCGTTTGAACTTATGCGTGACGCGTTACTCGATACCATGTAACGACTGTACCTTTTTCGTGATAATAACCAGATAAACCCCTCGTACGCTTGTCGTACGAGGGGTTTACAAATACTCATCAGTATGTTCCACGTGAAACAATTAACCGACAAATGGCGAGCCTACGGCAAGGTAGTGAAAGCCTTGATCGGTCAATTCGGCATAATCGGGGATCATGCGGCGACCATCAATAACCAGATATGGTTTCTGGGCATTCAGTTCAATGGTGCGTGACAAGCCACGAAACTCTTCCCAGTCGGTTGCAATAAACAGCGCATCGGTGGCATGCAACGCACTTTTGACCGATTCGTGGTAGCTAATTTTTTCAAACAAGGGGTTTTTGACAGGGTCATAGGCATGGCGTGCTTCGGTCATCGCCATCGGATCATAGACATGGATGGATTTTACGCCACGACCGAGTAAGCCTTCGATGACTTTCATCCCTGATGAATCGCGGATATCGTTGGTACGCTGTTTAAAGGCGACCCCCAATACGGCAACTGTTTTGTTGGCAAAAGAGAAGCCTGCTTCTTGCTCGGCACGATCGAGTAAGTAGACTTTTTGGTATTCGTTGATGTCGTAGACTGATTGGAGTAATTTAGCGTCTTGGTCACGCGACGTGAGTTGATAGATCAGTGACTGGACATCTTTGCCGAAGCACGAGCCACCAGCACCAATCCCCACATATGAGCCCCACGTGCTAATGCGACCATCGGCAGTAACGCCACGCTTGAGGTCTTCCATGCGCACATTGGGGAAGGTTTCGCCCAACCGTGCGCCCACACCATTCCAAAACGAAACATAGGTCAATAGCAGTGTATTGGCCACATATTTGATGGCTTCGGCGGTTTCGGGGGTGGTTTCGATGTAACGGATGCGCACATGATTGACAAATTGCGAATAGATGCGGCGTAAAATCCGGAAATCGGCGTCGCTATCGGCACCAACCACTACCCGGTCAGGTCGACGGGATTTTTCGACGGCATCACCTTCGGGGAGAAATTCGGGGTTTGAGGCGACGCCCACATTGGGTACGCCGTGTTTGTTGAGGACGCCTTCGAGGGCGCGGGCAGTGCCGATTGGCACCGTACTTTTGTTGATGATAACCACACGGCGTTGATCAGTGCGTTTGGCCAACAGTCCAGCCAAATATTCTACGGCGGCAAAGTAATAGCTCAAATCTGATGAACCATCGGCATTGGGAGGGGTCGGCAAACAAAGGAAGATGGCATCTGCACCTTCGATGTGTGGAGTGACATCGGTGGTAAAAAACAGATAGCGATTGAGTGTTTCGGCAATGACGGCTGGTAAGCCTGGTTCATTGATGAAGCGTTCAATTTCTTCGATTTTGCCTGTTTGGTAGGCAGCAATCCGGACTGGATTAATATCGTAGGCATAGACTTCGTGGCCGTATTCCGAACAGACGGCGGCATGACAAAGTCCCACGAATCCAGTTCCCACAACGATAATTTTCATAATACCTCGTACAAAATAGTTATTGAATTTGTGGCAACACGTCACGCAGTGCAGCAATACACAAGGCGTTTTCTGCAGGGGTGCCAAACGAAATACGAATCACTCCAGGTAAACCCCAGGCACCGAGGCCATTAATGGCGATACCACGTTCGGCCATAGCCCGGACGATGTGGGTATCGCTCCCCTCACTACCAACGGGCACAGCAATGAAGTTTGTTTCACTAGTAAACGGAGTCAACCCCAGTGCAGTGAGTTCGTGTTGGAAGTACGCGCGTGATTCGTTGGCATGCGTTTGACTGGCAGTGACATGGTCGGTGTCGGTCAACGCTGCCACACCAGCGACCATGGCCAGACAATTGACATCAAACACGGGACGGGCCCGGCTGATATAGTCGAGCATATCGGGATCGGCAACAGCGTAGCCGAGGCGGAGGCCGGCTAGACCGTATATTTTGGCAAACGTCCGCAACACGAGGATGTTTTTGCGGCCATTACGGATTTCGGCGATCATGTCTGGGAAGTCGGTGCGCGTCGCATATTCGATGTAGGCTTCATCGACCACGACCAACACATGGTCTGGTACCCGTGCCAGAAAGCGTTGCATTTCGGCGGCGCCGTTGGTGACACCGGTCGGGTTATTGGGGTTGCAAATCAGTACCATTTTGGTATTGGGGGTGATTGCATCAGCCATTGCATCGAGGTCATGGGCACCATTGATTAACGGAATCCGTTTTTGGACGGCATCCATCAACTGGGTGCGAATGTAGTAACTAATAAACGTGCCATTGGCCATCACGACTTCATCGCCTGAGTTCAAATAGACCAAGGCGGTCAAGAGGATGAGTTCGTCTGAGCCATTGGCACACAGTACCATATCAGGGGTCACGCCAAGCTGAGTAGCGATTGCAGCCCGCAGTTGGGTGGTATTGGGATCGGCATAGCGGTGCATATTGACGATAGCATCTTGGACGGCAGCCATCGCCTTGGGCGAGGCACCGAGGGGATTTTCGTTGGCAGAGAGCCGCGCCACCACAGGGACGGGTGGTGGGGCATGGCGGGCAGATCGCATCGACGATAGGGCTGCTATCGCTGGTTTTTTTTGCACAGGATTCGCTCCAATCAACAAAATAACGGTCACATATGTACCGTATATAATACACCATTCATTATTTTATACTGCGTATTTGGCAGATAAATCATCAAAATGCCGACAAATTCACTGTTCCTGCGGCATTATACCACGCACTATGCTGATAAATCTCTTACGCTTGCATGTTGTGAAAAATAGTGCTATGCTTTTTTTGTGTTTGTATTGCACATATTTTGATATTTATTGTGCGATTTCAGGAGGGATTCGGTGAATCGTACCATCACTCCACCCGACGTTGTAGTCCGGCGATTACCACTCTATGCCCGTAGTTTGCGCTATTTGCTACGCGATGGCATCAACTCTGTTTCGTCGCAAGAGCTCGGCGAGCGCATTAACGTCACAGCAGCCCAGATTCGTAAAGATTTGTCGTATTTTGGTGAATTCGGCAAACAAGGAATTGGGTATGACGTGGAGCGTTTGCTCGAACAAATCGAGCAAATCCTCGGCTTAGACCGGTCCTGGGCTGTTGCACTTATCGGTGCTGGTCAACTTGGTGAAGCTATTATTCGCTACGAAGGATTTCGTGAGCAGGGGATTCACATTGCCGCAGTGTTTGATGCGAGCCCTGACAAAGTGGGCAAATCGGTCAATGGCATTGTGATTACCCATAGTGATGATATTGCGCAAATCATCCCACAGCGCAACATTGAGATGGCGATTATCGCCGTACCCGCCGACCGCGCCCAACAGGTAGCAAACGTCCTCATCAAAGCCAAGGTGCGGGCGTTGTTAAGTTATGCACCAACGGTCTTACAAGTCCCAGAGGGTGTGTGGGTGCGCTATATTGACCCGATTACGGTGTTGCATAGTATGACGTTTTATTTATCACGTGACGACAATCGCTAATACTTGGTCTGTTTTGGTCATTTCCAGTGAGCGCCGCATGCTAGTGCGGCGCTCACTGTTTTGTTAATTCGCTATTTTTACGACACTTTTATTGCGTTTGGTTGGTTGGGTGGCCACCAAAAAGCGATCAATCGTGGCCAAGGTGTGTGTGCGGGTAGCACCACTGGCATCATCACCAGCCGTCGCCCATACACCCACATCAAACACGATAAACTCACCTTCCATCGCCATGACCGCTACGGTAGGGAGTGGTTCGTTTACCACATGGGGAGTGCGGCGTAACACGTCGGTCAAATCACGCACGACGGTTTCGATGTCGATATTGCGTTCAAGCGTGATGCGGATGGTGATACGCCGTAACCCTGCCCGGGTGTAGTTGATGATTGGCCCATTGGTGATGACACTACTCGGGATCTCAACGACAATCCCGTCTTCGCGCCGCAAAATCGTCATGTGTAAGCGTAATGCCGTCACGAGGCCGCGAATCGTACCAAATTGCACATCATCGCCTACGTGATATGGGCGATGATAGAGAATCATCACGCCAGCGGCATAGTTTTTGATGGTATCTTGTAAGGCAAACCCAACAATAATACCGGTGATGCCGAGACCTGCAATAAAACTCGATGCAGCCGTAACCCAACCTGCTTGTGCAAATGCAATCGCAATCCCCAACACCATAATCACTACATTGGTGATACTCGCAGCCACCATGGCTATTTCAATGGGCATACCAACCCGGATGACTGCCGCATGCGCAATGGTACGCACTCGCCGCGCCAATACGACGGTGGCCAACACAATCCCCACTACCAGCAATAAGGTAGGAATGCTCGCAATAATTATTGCAATCGTATCTTGCATCTGTCGCTACTCCACTTCCGTCGCCAAAACTAGCGCTGTTTTGTATAGTGTATCATTGCTTACCCATTGTCTGGTAATTGAGCTAGTAAATTATCACACTATCTGGGCCAATTGCAGTCGCACGTTGGTTGTACAGTGATTGGTCTCGCACAGAGGACGTAGAGGGTACTAGCCTGCTGCATCTCTGTACAGTCGCAGCGGGCTGCGTCGCTGCAGGTGTGCGCACCCGGCATAGAATGGCGCCATGCAACGAGTGGCTCATCGCTCCAAAAGCGACCCATCACGGCGGTTTTTGGCGAAGGGGAGGTAATTGACTATAATAGGGTATGTACCGTGTCGAAGTCGATACAGAAAAAGGTGTATGCATGCCAGTGGACGATGCAACGTTCCGCAAAACAATGGGAAGTTTTGTTAGTGGAGTCACCGTGGTTACCACGGTCTATGATAATGTGCGTTACGGGATGACGGTAAGTTCGTTTTGTTCTCTGTCACTCCAACCACAACTCTTACTCGTCTGTCTCAATAGCACATTGCCAACCTACAACGCCATTCTCAAATCGGGGAAATTTGGCGTGAGCATTTTGGCCGCCCATCAGGCGCATCTCTCACAACGCTTTGCGAGTCGTGAAATCGATAAATTTGCCGGCGTGGCATGGAGCAGTGGCTCGCTCGGAATGCCCTTGATTGATGATTGTTGTACCACCATCGAATGTAATCTGGCGCATGTGTTACCCGGCGGAGATCATGCCATCGTGGTAGGCGCATTAATGCATGCTACAACCAACGACCATGAACCGTTGGTTTATGCTCAAGGCGCCTACCGACAAATCGTATGAACAGTGTGCGTATCGTGGTATCGGCGACCAATCCCGACCCCGACGCAATCGCCCAAGCAGCGGCGATGATTCAGCGCGGCGGGGTTGTAGCCATGCCAACCGAAACCGTCTATGGATTGGCTGGTGATGCCCGCAACCGCCACGCTGTGCAAGCGATTTTTGTTGCCAAAGGGCGCCCAGCCACCGACCCACTCATCGTGCATGTGGCAGATTATGCCCAACTCGTTGGGGTGGTCGGCCAATTACCAGCGTCGTTTGCCTTGTTGAGTGAGGCGTTTTGGCCAGGGCCATTGACGATGCTCGTCCCCAAACACCCCACACTCGACCCGGCCATCACTGCGGGACGCGACAGTGTGGCGGTGCGCATGCCACATCACGCAGTGGCGTTAGCGTTGATTCGCGCCAGCGGTTGCCCTTTGGTTGCCCCATCGGCCAATCTGTTTTCACGTCCAAGCCCCACCAATGCCGATCATGTGCTCAATGATTTAGCTGGTCGAATTGATGCCGTGCTAGACGCGGGCAGTACCACCATTGGGGTTGAATCAACGATTATCGACCTGACTTGCACGCCACCCCGCATTTTGCGCCAAGGGGGTGTGCCGGCCGAACAACTCGCCACCGTGCTGGGTGATGTCATCGTACATACCATAGTTGTGGCTGATGCTGATGCGGCACCGGCGCCAGGCATGTTGCTCAAACACTATTCACCCCGCGCGCCAGTAACGATTTTTCGCGGTACGACGCCCTCAATCCAGACACATATTGTGACACTCGCACACCAACAGACGTCGCTGGCATGGCTGTGTTATGACGACGATATTGCCATGGCAACGCAGGCAGCCATCCCCTATGCCTGCCTCGGCGCGCGTGCTGATGGTGCGGCGGTAGCCACACGTTTGTTTGCGGCTATTCGTGAGCTCGATGCGCTGGCGGTCACGCAGATTGTCACCAGCGAACCCCACGGCGCTGGGGTGGCGGCGGCGGTGCGTGATCGCTTGTTTCGGGCCGCCGAAGGTCGCATTGTCGATCTGTGATTGCGATGCTATTTATACAAAAAATGACCTGGTGATAACACTATCACGACAATCATATGCTATACTTTGCAGAATAATTTATACAAGGGGGCAATCATGATGTGGTTGCGGCGACTCCTCGGCGGTGGGAACAACAATGACAGTCGGATTTTGCACCTCTATGTA
>DBCF01000079.1:0-12928 GCA_002292925.1 Roseiflexaceae bacterium UBA965
CATGCGCGAATCACGCACCATATCGGCCCCAAGCTGCCGACACAATTCACGCTTGGAGTCATTGCCGGCTGCAGTATAGACCGTCGACCCCCAGTGGTGTGCCAACTGAATGGCGGCACTGCCGACTCCGCTCGCACCGGCATGGATAAATATCGACTCTCCAGCCTGTAATTCACCGAGGGTGATGAGATTGAGCCATGCCGTCAAAAAGGCTTCGGGGATGGCAGCAGCCTGAGCGTCAGTCAAATTTGCAGGGACCGCCATGGCTTCGTTGGCGGGCACACAGGCATATTCGCCGTAGCCGCCACCCGTCACCACCGCCATCACGCGCTGGCCAACTTGCCATGCACCCGCGGCCTGCACCACCTCGCCGACCACTTCGAGACCAAGGATGGCTGAAGCGCCGGCAGGAGGTGGGTACAAGCCACGGCGTTGCAACAAATCGGCCCGATTCAAGGCCGCAGCCGTGACCCGCACCAACAATTCATCGGTGCGGGGCAGTGGCGTAGCCACGGTATCGATCCGCAATGCACCAGCGCTATTGGCCGGTGCATCGTAGCCGACTGCCCGCATCTGGCTGGGGATTACCATGCCCAACCCTCTGCACGTGAGGCCCACAACAACCCACGCTCGACGATGGTGCGGGCTTCAATTACATCGAAATCTTTGGCGACGTGACCGAGTGAGGTGTATGACACCCGACCTTTACCCCAACGGCGCTTCCAGACCACCGGCATCACGGTGCCCTTGATCCAATCGCAGTATTCGTCACCAAAGGTGGTGGTGGCCAATACCTGATTGCCTGGGTCGGTATGCATGTAGTATTGCTCAGAATGCATTTTGAAATCACTCAACCCAGCAGTAATCGGGTCGTTGTGGTTGGTAATGTTGACGGTGTAATCGATGATGTTGCCGGGGTGGGCAACCCACTGGCCACCGACCATGAATTGGTATTCGGTGTTGTTACGGAAGGAATCTGCCATGCCGCCGTGCCAGCCGGCAAAGCCGACGCCACTTGCGACGGCGTCAAGTAAGCCTTTTTCTTGTTCGCGGGTGATGGTGCTCATCGTTACCACTTGATTGATAACGCTGTACGAGGCCATTTTTTCGGCATCGAGATAGGCATCAAGTGTATCCGAAATCGTGACTTCGTAGCCTTGGCTGAGCAAGTATGGCGCAAAAATATCGACACATTGCTTTGGTTCGTGACCGTCCCAGCCGCCCCACACAAACAACGCAGTTTTAGCCATGATGCAGACTCCTTGTACAAAAAATTGGATGGCTCTATCATACCACGCTGATTGCATATGTAGACCACTGACCTATAGTATAATTTGGTCACACAATCAGATATTGAGGAACAAACAATGACACAACCGACTGTTGGCTATATTGGCCTGGGCATCATGGGGCGTGGCATGGCCCACAATCTGCTCAAAGCGGGCTACACCCTCAACGTGTGGAATCGCACCGCCAGCCGCATGGATGAGCTGGCCAGTGCCGGCGCCACTCCCCGCACCAGCCCCGCCGACGTCGCCGCCCATAGCGACATCATCATTATCTGCGTCAGCGATACGCCTGATGTAGTCGCAGTGATTGCCGGTGCCGATGGCGTGCTCCAAGGGATACGCGCCGGGGCATTGGTCATCGATATGAGTACCATTAGCCCACAAACCACCGTCGAATTGGCGAGCCAGGTACGCGCTAAAGGGGCCAGCATGCTCGATGCCCCCGTCAGTGGTGGTAGCGAAGGTGCCGCAAAAGGGACGCTCAGCATCATGGTGGGTGGCGACGAAGCCGATTTCAACCGCGCCTTGCCGGTATTCCAAGCGATGGGCAAAAACATCGTCCTCGTCGGCGCTCAAGGTGCTGGCCAAACGGTCAAGTTGGTCAACCAAATCCTGGTGGTAGGTAATGCCTTGGCGATGAGCGAAGCGCTGTTGTTTGCCCAAGCGGGCGGCGTCGATGTCACCAAAGCCTTGGCCGCCGTCAGTGGTGGTGCTGCGGGGAGTTGGATGTTGTCCAACCGTGGTCCACAAATCCTCAACCGCGACTGGCGCCCTGGCTTTACCATCGACCTGCAACAAAAAGACCTGCGCCTCGTGTTGGCGGCAGCTGACGATGTGGGGGTGCCACTACCAGGCACCGCCCTGATCTTTCAACTCTATCGTACCTTGCAACAAGCAGGGCTCGGCCACGAAGGCAACCATGCCCTCGTCAAGGCGCTCGAACAACTGGCTCGCCTCGAAATCAACGCACAGTAATCACCGATTTGCACCATATAAGGAGTCGCCATGACGCCCGACATTGTCGCCCTCGATAATCAATACATTTTGCAGACCTATGGTCGGTCGAGCTTCGTCATCGAGCGCGGTGACGGCTGTTACCTCTATGACACCACCGGCCAACAATACCTCGACTGCGTAGCCGGCATCGCCGTCAACGCCTTGGGCTATGGCGACCCTGACGTCACTGCGGCGATTAGCCAGCACGCCGGTGGATTGTTGCATTTGTCGAACCTCTACCACAACATGTCTGGCGCAGTGCTCGCCAAAACCTTGGTCGAGAGTGCACCCTGGATTGACCGAGTGTTTTTTAGTAATAGTGGCGCTGAAGCCATCGAGGGTGCGATTAAATTTTCGCGCCGCTACGCCCGCGATCGTCATGGCGACGGCAAAAGCACCGTGGTGGCCTTTGACGGATCGTTCCATGGTCGCACCATGGGCGCTGTAGCCATCACTGCCCGAGAAAAATACCGGGCACCCTTTGCACCGGTCATGCCCGATGTGCGCTTTGGTGATTACAACGACATCGACCAGCTCGAATCATTGATTACTGCTGACGTCTGTGCCGTGGTGATTGAACCCATCCAAGGTGAAGGTGGCTTGCGGGTGGCAAACCTGGCCTATCTGCAAAAAATCCGGGCCTTGTGTGACAAATTTGATGCGCTGTTGATTTATGACGAAATCCAATGCGGCATCGGCCGCACCGGCACGATTTGGGCGCATCCCGCCGAAGCCGCCCCCGATATCATGACCATCGCCAAACCCCTCGGTGGCGGCTTGCCCATCGGGGCGATTTTGATGCGCCAAAAAGTCGCCGACACGATTCATGCCGGCGACCACGGGTCGACCTTTGCCGGTGGCCCCTTTGTCACCGCTGTCGCCCAAGTTGTTTTCAACAAAATCAACACCCCAGAATTCTTGCAACACGTCCAGAGCACCAGCGACTACCTCGACGAATCACTGCAAGAATTGATGAGCCGCCACAGTGAAATCACCGAGTTGCGTGGCAAAGGCTTGATGCGCGGTATTCGCATGGACTTGCCCGTCAACAACGTGCGCGAAGCGGGCCACACCCACCACCTGCTGGTGGCCACCGCCGGCGACGACGTCATCCGGCTTGTACCACCGCTGATCCTCGAGCGCCATCATGTCGACGAGCTCGTGCAGAAACTCGACGCCGCCATTAGCGACGTCAAGTCAGCGCGCTAACCGGCATAGCCTAATTCAGCCAATATCGTGCGTGCCACAGCGGCTTCATCCCACGGGATGGAGCCGTTGGCATTGATGATGCTGCCTTCGTGGCCCTTGCCGAGCAACAACACCATGTCGTTGCCGTCGGCCATTGCCAACGCCGCTCGGATAGCCGCAGTGCGATCGGGGATGAGAAACAAATCGACGCCGTCACGCCGCCCGTGTTGGCGAGCACCGACGGCGATTTCTGCGATGATGGCCATGCGGTCTTCGCCACGAGGGTCTTCGTCGCTCACAAACACCACGTCGCAGTACTGGGCGGCAATTGCCCCTTGCTGTGGGCGTTTTTCGCGGTCACGTTCACCCGCCGACCCAAATACCACAATCAAGCGACCGTGGGTAATCGGGCGTACGATGCTCATCACTTTTTCAAAGGAAGCCGGTGTATGGGCATAATCGACGAGCACCGTAAATGGCTGACCTACATCGATGCGTTGCATGCGGCCACGCACGCCGTCGATGGCGGCAATGGCGGTGAGGGCATCGTCGAGTGGCACTCCTTCGGTGAGGGCAACGGTCAGGGCAGCCAAGGCATTCCAGACATTGAAATCGCCGGTTAATTTGAGGTGGACAGCCCGATTGCCCCAGTGTGATTCGAGATCAAAAAATAACCCTGCGGCACTGCTCACCACATTGCGCGCCCGCACATCTGCCGGGGCATGCACGCCATAGGTCAGGCGCGTGGCGCGTAAGGGTGCGGCGGCAAGGAATAATTTGTGGTGGGGGTCGTCGACATTCACGATAGCGGTTTTGGATTGCTTGAGAGGGGCATCGCTGTCATCGGCCAACATCTCGAACAAGCGCATTTTGTCGGCCCGGTATTGGGCGATGCTGCCATGGAAGTCGAGGTGCTCGCTAGTGACATTGGTGAGCACCGCCACATCAAAACCACTACCAGCCAAGCGTTGCCAACGGGCAGACAAGGCATGTGAGGTTGATTCGAGGATGGCATGACTACAGCCGGCGGCCACCATTTGTTGGAGCATAGCCTGGATTTCGGGGGCTTCGGGGGTACTTTGACGGGTAGCATTGGCCCACAGTTTGTCGGCAACTTTGAAATCAGCGGTGCCCACCAATCCCGAACGCCGCCCGGCCACATCAAGGGCTTTGGCGGTGAGGTAGGTGGTGGTAGTCTTGCCGTCGGTGCCGGTAATCCCCACTACACGTAATTGTTGACCAGGGTAGCGGGCCAGGGCGGCAGCCACATGACCCAAGGCGGGGCGGGCATTGGCTACTCGTAGGGCGGCAACGCTAATCTGATCGTCATAGGCGGGGTCTTCGTAGATGACGGCCACCGCGCCACGGACAATTGCGTCGGCGATATGGCTATGCCCGTCAATATGGAAGCCGCGATAGGCCACAAAAATCGCCCCCGGTGTGGTCTGGCGTGAATCGTAGACAATCGTGACCACTGCCACCTGCATATCACCACGAGTGGCCAATACGTCAGGAATCGTGGTAGTGGCCTGGGCAAATGACATGGGTGGTTGATTCATCGCAATATTGCTCCCTTATTTAGCCATCAATATTAAGTAATTGCTTGAGCGTCGGTAATACGGTCTGGGCCACGAGTCGCGCCCCGGCTTCGCTCAAATGCACGCCATCGACCACCAAATGGAAGCCACGGTCATGGGCAATCTGGGCATACGTCGTCGCGCCACGTTGGATGTTCCATTCATCACGGGCTACCTGGAGCAGATGATATTTGGGACCCTTACGCGGGTCGGTACGCATCGTAGCCACAAAAGCAGCCCGCACATCGACCACGGGGAGATGGAATTTGGTGGCGAGCCGATGCACCACATGCACATAGCCGTCGAGCAAGGCCTGACCTGGGGTATCGGGGATTTCGTCAATCGTGGTTTGGGTAAACAACACCACAGCAATCCCCGCGTGTTGCAATCGTTGAATAATCCCCGTATAAAAGGCTTCAAAGGCGGGAATATCAATAGCCACGGGGATTTTTTTAGCGGTACGGTAATAAAACCGGCTAATCGGCTCACCATACGCAGTGCCAAAATCATTCAGGCCAATCATGATGCTTACCAAATCGGGTTGGTGGGCAATCACATCGGCATCGAGACGCATTAGGAGATTGTAGGTGGTATCGCCATCGATACCGCGATTTACGACATCGACACCAGGCAGCGCCGTGCGCACCATATCAACATATGAGGAGCCGATGCGCCCTTGGGTGATACTATCACCAAAACAAATTAATCGTGGCATAACGTGTTTCAATCACTCATTCATTGTGCGTACACTGCGGATATTATGACACAAAACCCCGTCCAAGGCCGTGCTTGGACGGGGAAGCGGCGTAGCAATTACACCCGCGCGGAGGTTGGTTTGTAGTCGAGGGCGTGCAAAAAGACTTGCTCCAAAATATCGAGTGAGCGTCGATCTGCCGAATCAATGGTTGCAAAGGTGCGTGATGCTTCGAAATACCAGCGCACCATAGCATGCATTTGATGACGCTCTATGCCATGAATCGGCAAGGCGGTCAATAGCCATTTGCATTCGCGTTCGATGATTTCGACGGCACGCAAGCGCAAGGCAGTCTGGACTAAGCGGTGCATACGCCGAGGAGATTCAACGAACATTTTTTGTTGGAACTGCACGGCATCAATACGTTCGGGGTTATAACCCATCTGTACAAAGTTGCGTTCGAGTTGTTGCGAAACGGTTTTGCAGATGATATCAGAGCGTCGATCAAGTTCAGTAGCAACCCTGTTACCACTATTTATCAGCCAATCTTCGAGGGCACGCATACGCTATTGCTCCTTTGCTGATACGTACAGTTATTGCATCCCAAATCTTACCCGACCGTTAATATTGAGCCTATTGTTGTGGAGCATATTTGGCAATGACATATTCGCCAGGTCGTCGCTCATTTCGAGTGCGGTTTGTGCTGCCGTCACAAAGTCATCACCCATATACATCCCTGGCATCCGCCGACATAATTCGGGGTTCTCGACAAAGGCTTTGCCTGCATACCCAAAGCGCAAACCATGATGATGCAACGACACCACCAATTGACCGATTTGTTGCAACGGCACCACGTGATCAATCATCGACGCCGACAGCACCACAACCGCAGGTGCTTGCGTCAACAAGAATTCACTCATCCCTTGAATACTTACATTGGGACCCATATAAACCACGTCCCAGGCTTGTTGTTCCATTAATAGTGCAAAGACCATTGAGCCAATGTCATGTTCATCACCGGTACCTGCACCACAAATCAAGCGTGTCCCATTACCAAATGGTGCATGTACTTGCAAGAGACCTGCTAGCCGTTGGCGTACAAATTGCACCGCCACTTGTACTTGCACCGTACAATTCTCGCCGTACATCCAACGATTACCGAGATCATCCAAGATTGGTAATACCACATCATATAAAAGGACATCGATAGGGAACAAGGTGATCGCCGTATTCATCAAGGCATGGGCTTGACGCATGTTGGCGGTCATCAAGGCATCAGCGATTTGGTGGCGTAAATCAGGCCAACCAGCATCACTAATGTGCATTTGGGGGCGCACAGTGGCGGCAACAGGAGCAACTATGGATTCTTCGGTAGGATCAGCGTGCAACAATGATACCGCTTGGCTGATAGCGATCCCATCTTCGGTCGCTTTTTTTAGCCATTTGATTATTTCGATATCGCGTTGCGAATACAAACGATGCCCGTGATCAGTACGCGTCGGGCGGGGGACTCCGTAACGCTGTTCCCATGCGCGCAATGTCGAAACATTGACTTGAGTTTGTTGTACTACTGCCTTAATGTTGTAGCGTGCAGTGTCGGAAAAGGCAAGTAGGTGTCGGATTTGATCAATCATCGACCACCTCATTCTTATACATACAGTACACGTATTATTACTTCACTGTAATAACCACTATTTACGTATACTTTTACAAATAAATAGACGCTATTTGGCTACTCCTTTTCTTTGAAAAATCATAACGTCATTGCAACATTATAGTGTTTGTGTATCATTTGTCAACATGTGCATATGCACATCTTTTGTCCAAATAACTGATTATAATCATATATTTGTGAATAAAATAATTACTAACTCAAATTTACACATCTATTTTCGTAATTTATTATCAATAAAAAAAACAATAATTATCAGACAACAATATAGACAAAGTTTATTTTTATTTTGGTGAATTTTGCACATAATCACACCACTATATACACATGGATTATCACGTTAATTTGTCAAGGAAAATCGCACATCGACAGTGTTTTTTTCTTACTGATACGGGATATTTCGTAATTCTACCGTACCACACACAAATATATTGCCCAAGGCACGATTGCATACACACGCTGCCACCCGACCACCACGGGTTGTGCAGACGACAGTCGTGAGTCACAGCGAACACCCCTCTACAAAATCTTCGTTGCGCTGCTGATTCGCCGAATAAAATCGCACAACGCTACGTGTGTCGCCGTGGTCTCAACCTAGATCCACTACGCACAGGAATACGCTTGGGTCACGAGGCAAATCCAGCGCATGGAGCGGTTTTTAATGGAAAATCATATATGTAAATAATTATTGTGGTTTATTTGATAATTCGTCGCAGGATAAGCCAAATCTCCTACAGGAATTTCATATGATGAAACAATCACACGCATAAAATACACACAAAAATAATTTGGATTACGGAAAAATCGTAGTAATGATTCGGTATTTTTTGTAGTACAGAGTCGGTAGTATCAAATGCATTTTTATCGCATCTCTATCACAATTAAGCCCAACAGAGTCATAACTACAAATAGCAGTGCATGGAGCGAGTAGAAATAAACATGCAAACGAACGGGAAAACCAGATCGATTCACGATATTGTCGTTTGCGTACATTTTGCGTAACTAAGATGTACTATTTGCGTAAAAAAAACAATTGACAATGGCAAATAAGAGTCGCTATAATCTTGTCAAGTCCTACCAAGCACGACCAAACTGAAGCGCACTGAGTGAAGAACCGGTTCGCATGGCACGACACTTGGGGGCAATCCATTAGCCGAATTAAACACCGGCATACGATGCAGCGAGAGGGGGTGACAACGATGGCAGACAAACCCAACAACGATTTGGTGCCAGCACAGTGGAAGTCACTGTTCACCAACGAAGAGTGGATGATTCACGGGATCGTCGTCAAGTCCATGTATGGTTTCGGCGCAATTGCGCTGGTAGCCCACATTTTGATCTGGTCATGGAAGCCCTGGTTCTAAAGTTTGGACGCTGATAGCTGCAGGGCTGATCAGTGCAGATGAAGTGAGGGAATGTTATGTTGCCCAATCGGCCAATTGAATTCCGCACCGCGGTAATTCTATCGATGTTGTTGGGGATCGTGATGGCGCTGTTGAATCACTTTGTGGTTCTGAGCTCAGAAAAGTACAGCGTCATTTTCGGAGCACTCGGCAAGTAGTTGGTATTCGACGCGATACGTCGAGAGCGGCGGGTCGAGCGGAAGCCGTTCGACCCGCTGTACTTATCTAATTGGGGATGAAAGTAATTAGCCCGTGGTGAGACGGCAGCTGCTTATTAAACTCTGCCACACGCTAGAAAGCGAGTGTCTGCGATGTCTGATGCGCCACAAAAGCCACTGCTGCAACCCGATGGTGAGTATCGCACTTCAATGGCTTCAGAAAGCTCGACAGGCGCAGGCCCCCGCGCCACCGAGATTAGTTTTGAGGTAATGGAAGCGCGCTACAAGCGCCAAGGTGGTACCTTAGCAGAAAAAATCTTTGGGCATGATCCTTTAGATTTCTGGATAGGGCCATTTTATGTAGGGTTATTTGGTGGTACCGCAATCGTCGGTATTGTGTTAGGAATGCTGGGGTATTTTTACCAAGTATTCTTTCTTGAGAACAGTTTCAATCCATTGGCCACTGCGTTGGAGCCACCGCCGATTAGTGCGGGGTTGCGGCTCGTGCCATGGGGCCAGCCAGGCTTTGCTTGGCAATGGACAGTGGCATTTTCCACTATCGCCTTTGTGAGTTGGATGCTTCGGCAAGTTGATATCAGCTTGAAGTTGCGGATGGGGTTAGAAATACCAATTGCCTTTGGTGCGGTGGTATCATCGTGGGTGACGTTGCAAATCTTGCGCCCCATTGCGATGGGCGCATGGGGGCATGGCTTCCCGTTAGGGATTACGCATCACCTCGACTGGTTATCCAACATCGGGTATCAGTACTACAACTTCTTCTATAATCCGTTCCATGCGATTGGTGTGTCGTTATTGTTTGCCTCAACGTTGTTCTTGCATATGCACGGATCAGCCATTTTGAGTGCAGCCCGTCGCCCGATTACCGAGCACAACGTTGACGTGTTTTGGCGCAACATTGTGGGCTATAGTATCGGCGAAATCGGTATTCACCGCTTGGCGTTTTGGGCAGGTGCTGCGTCGGTGTTGTTTGCCAACGTCTGTATCTTTATTTCGGGTCCGCTGGTGCATGACTGGAATGGCTTCTGGGCCTTCTGGGATCGCATCCCGGTCTGGAGTGGAGCCGGTGCAGGGTTGTTGTTTATCGGAGCCGGGTTAGTGTTTTCACGCCGGAGCGACAAGCTCAATCCCGAGCCAGATTTGGTAGCAGCAGAGTCCGTACAAGGGCTCGAAGGGACGATTGGCAGCCCAACCTATGTCAATCTGATGGATCGCCTATTTGGGAACGGACGGGTATTGCCAATTTATGTCGGCGTGTGGGGTGTCATTGGTGTATTTGCCTTTGCCATCTGTGCCTTCATTATTTTGCAGAGCTACATGTACGAAGTCGGCTATTCACCGATTAATTTTGCACGTGAGTTCTGGAATCTCGCAGTTATGCCCCCAGCCACCAAGTACGGTTTGTCATGGGATGTGCCATGGTATGAAGGTGGCGACTATGTAGTTGCAACATTCTTCTTGCACATTTCGGTACTCGCATGGTATGCCCGTTTGTACGAACGTGCCCGCAAGACCGGTTTGGCACCTCATTTGGCTATCGGTTTCTGGTCAGCATTGTTCATCTACTTCACGATTTACTTGATTCGACCAATTATTCGTGGGTATTGGGCAGATGCACCAGGGCATGGATTCCGGGCCATTTTGGACTGGACGAACTATGTCAATCTGCAGGTCGGCAACATTTACTACAACCCGTTCCACATGATTTCGATCTTCTTCTTGTTGGGTTCAGTGTTGATTTTGGCAATCCACGGTGCCACGATTGTGGCCACTTCAAAGTGGGGTGCTGAACGCGAAATCGACGAGATGGTGATGGAAGGCTCCGGGACGCATCGGGCGCAATTGTTCTGGCGCTGGACGATGGGATTCAACGCGAATTCATACAACATTCACTTGTGGGCATGGTGGTTTGCAGCACTGTGTGGGATTACCGCAGCAATCGGCATTCTCATCAGTGGCACGCTTGTCGACGACTGGTTTGTATGGGCTCAAAACGCACACATTGTCGCACCAATGTCCACAGAAGATTGGTCGCAGTATATCTTCACCAAGTAAGTGCTCAGGCGCACTACTCACCATAGTGCGCCAATGCCTCACTGATTGAAGCAACTGCGCGAGAGGAACACAGCATGTCGCAACAGCAAAATGCCTTCCCACCACTGAATGACGATACCAAATTCAATCTCGTCGCTGGATCAGTGGCTGCGGTAACGATGCTTTTGAGTATCGTTGCGTTCTGGTGGATTTGGTTAATCGTCCAGCCACCAGCACCCAAGCCCATCCCAGAATCAGCCGTATACAACAATTATGACCCAGCTGGGAATCACCTCAAGCCGGAATCGCTGGCGGCGATGCAGAAGTACATCACCGAAAACGAGCAACCCAAAAACGTTCAGATCCTCAAGGGCTGGAACACCAAGCAGATTTCGAACTACATGGTGGCCCAAGTCGCTGGTGGTCTGAAAGTCGATTGTAGCTACTGCCACAACATCAACAATTTTGCCGATGAAAGCAATCCTAACAAGGCCAAATCACGCGCAATGATGTTGATGAGTGGTGACCTGAATCGGTCATTTGTCAGCAAATTACCCGTGTCGGTGGGTGGATACAACATCACGTGTGCCACCTGTCACAACGGCAAACCCAAGTTTGAGACATACCCCACCGAGATCCAAAACACCTTGCCAAACGACTACCGCCTGCCACTCGAGCGCGAATACCCCGGTGGCTTGGTAATCACGGGTGTCAAAACCAAGTCATTGGACGAGGTTGAGCTCAACCAAAACACCATGTACCACATGAATTTGAGCCTTGGTCAAGGATGTACCTTCTGTCACAACGCACGCTACTTCCCAGCGACCGGAGTCAAAGAGGGTGGGCGCGACCAAAAGCAACATGCCACGTGGATGTTGCAGATGTCGAAACACATCAACAATTCATACAGCCCAATTATGGCCAACCAAACACCGTCATGCTGGATGTGCCACCAAGGCAACAGCGTCCCACCAGGGGCTGCCAAAGCGGGTCAGGTACCTGACGTATTATCAACCACGTCGAGTGCTCCGTAATCCACGTATGCGATCCTAGTTCAGGTAAACGAGTCGTGTAGTATTCGGAAACACTACTACACGACTCGTTTTTTGTGATTTACACAAGTTGGAACTATTGCCAATTTGCCGTATAATTCACCAAGACAATACTCAACGACAACAGTATTCCTTGCATCAACATAATTTGGTATGATTGAGGTAATTTTTAGTCGTGCGCATGCACGTACATTTGCACTGCTTGTGAGGAGCACACCATGGCTGCAGAACAATCAGCATCACCCAATACCGCACCCAAAGAAGCACTCACAATGCGGACGTTATTAGCACGCTCAATTGCACTAATGAAACCCGTAACGTGGTTCCCACCAACGATTGCGTTTATTTGTGGAACGATTGCATCCGGTACCACCAAATTTGAATTTACTACTGTGTCACAAATTGCCCTCGGCGCATTGATGGCAGGTCCGATTCTGTGTGGGTTGTCGCAAGTCATCAACGAATACTGCGACCGCGAAGTCGACGCCATCAATGAACCACAACGGCCAATCCCTGCAGGGCTGGTCACCCACCGCCACGTATTTGTGACCATAGCAGTGCTCACCATCATTGGGCTGGCAATGTCGTTGTTTTTTGGGATGCAAGTGGTCTATATTACCCTCGTCGGCATGCTATTTGCCGTGATGTATAGCGCCGAACCATTCCGTGCCAAGAAACTCGGCTGGATTGGTAATGCGCTGGTATCAATTTCATACGAAGGGTTACCGTGGGTTGCAGGGCATTTAGCCTTTGCCCAGATGACCGGTGGCAGTCTGCTCTTGGCGGGGCTCTATTCACTCGGCGCCCATGGCATTATGACCATTAATGACTTCAAAAGCATTGAAGG
>DBCF01000079.1:13033-17684 GCA_002292925.1 Roseiflexaceae bacterium UBA965
TAACGATTAATATTGCCTTAGTGATGGCGATTATTTATATGTATACCAGTGGGCACACCGTTTCTGCAATAATTATGTTTTTGTTGGCCTTAGGGCAAATCCCCACCCAGCGGAAGTTTTTGCAGATGACCGATCCCCGCGCACGGGCCATCTACTACAATGCCAGTGGTGTAATGATTTTTGTGCTTTGCATGATCGTATCGGCGGTGGGGATTCGTTCATAACGCCACAGGTACAGGTAACTTCATTAACGTTTATCTAGCCCCTATATACGGCGATTGCCGTATATAGGGGTAGTTGCTTTTTATCCATACAAACACTCCGAAATTTTATCGTATTACCGCAAAGATACAGATTTTGTATACCTATTGCATACTTTATAAAAAAACGATGGCGATTATAATCGTATGTATACACATTGCACCTTCACCATTTAGGACACGCATGACGCTCCAATACACACCCGAACAATTACGCTTACGCGACACCAGTATCTGGACCAAAGTCCAGGCAGTACTTGCACCGACCCAATTCATTGCGTTTATTGTGAGTATGATTTTGGTATATCGTGCGTGGCAGAGTGGTGCAGGGTACGACGTCGCCAACGTGAGTATTTTGATCAAAATCTCATTGTTGTGGGCGATTACATTAACCGGCATGATTTGGGAGAAAGAAATTTTTGGTCATTATTTTTTGGCTAAAGAGTTCTTTTGGGAAGATGTCGGCAATGCAGTAGCCATCGTAACCCACAATGTCTATTTTTTGGTGCGCTGGTGGGGATGGAGCGACGACGCAGTGATGGCGACCATGCTCTGCGCCTATGCAACGTACTTGATTAATTGCGCACAATTTATCCGGCGCGGGATTATGGCAGGGCAACAACGCCGCTTAGCACGACAGGAACAAGGCTAAATGGAACACGCACGGGCAGTTGTCATCCCTGCAGCAAACGAAATCATCTTGCGTGACGTTGCACTCACGCCTGCAGGTGAAAACGATGTCACCATCGAGACAATTTACACCTCAATTAGCGCCGGTACCGAGCGCATGCTCTTGGCGGGGCAAATGCCTCACCCCATGTTGCAGTTCCCGGTTATCCCCGGCTATGAAACCGTCGGCCGCATCATTGCGACGGGGAGCAATGTCCCTAGCGAAATGCGCACAAAAATCGTCTATGTGGGCGGAGCGCGGTGCTATACCGCAGTCAATCCGGCCTGGGGTGGACAATCAAGCCACCTCCATGCGGATTACACCCGGGTGGTTACGCTAGAGGGCATGGAAGCCGCCCACGGGGTGTTGCTGGCATTGGCAGCTACCGCCTTGCATGGCGTCGACATTGCCGGTGACATTACCGGCAAACGGGTACTGATACTTGGCCAAGGACCTGTTGGTCAAATTGCCGCCCGCATCGCATTGGCGCGTGGTGCCGAAGTCATCGTGGTCGACCGTGTCGCATCACGCTTGGCGTTGGCCAAGGCCAGTCAGATTGTCGATGTCAGTGTGCAGTCACTTGCCGAGCAAAAAATTGCCCCGTGCGAAGTGATTATCGAAGCCAGTGGCAGTATGGCTGCACTGACCAGCACCTTGGGGGCATTGGCCAACAACGGGCGCGTGGTGTTGCTGGGCTATTACGACGAAATCAAATTGCCGTACATGCCGCTCTTTCTCAAACAAGCGCAATTGCTGACGGCCAAAGAATGGGCTCCCGGCGATTTACAACGGTGCCGCGACATGATTGTGCGCGGCGAATTGAATGTCGCACCGTTGTTGACGCATACACATCATATTGACAACCTCCAAGCGGCATATCAAGTCGCATTGTCTGATCTCGAATGTCTCAAATTATTGCTGACATGGTAGTGTCAGACTAGAACTGAGTGGCACCTATGGCTCCACGTATGCTAGCAATTTATGGCAAAGGCGGCATGGGCAAGAGTTTTTTTACGTCAAACCTGACGTCACGACTGACATTTGACGGGAATCGCGTGTTGCAACTAGGGTGTGACCCCAAACACGATTCATGCAATACAGTGTTTGGCGGTTATTCGTTACCCACGTTGGGTGAGCAGTGGCGGATTTTCAAGGAACAAGGCCGCGAAGATCAACTCAGCGTCGGCGATGTAATCTTCCGTAGTGAGCTCAAACCAGGCTCCGTACTGTACGGCTGTGAGCTCGGTGGCCCTGAGGTCGGGCGTGGTTGTGGTGGACAAGGGATTTCGTCGGGCTTTAAGACCCTCGAAGGCCTTGGCCTAAGCAAATGGAATCTCGATTATGTGGTCATGGACTTCCTCGGTGACGTAGTATGTGGTGGCTTTGCCACGCCGCTGGCACGGTCACTGGCTGAACAAGTGATTATCGTCGTAGGCCACGACCGACAGTCGCTGTATGCAGCCAACAATATCGCCAAGGCGGCGGCCTACTTCCGCGAAATGGGCGGCACCACCTCGGTGCTCGGCTTGATTGTCAACCGCGACGACGGCAGTGATACGGCAGATAAATATGCCGATGCCGTTGGGTTACCAATCCTCGCCCGCATCCCGTTGAGTCGGCGTGTGCGTGAGCTGGCTGATGCCTGTCGCTTGGCCCTCGAAGACGAGCAGTTCAATACGATTTTTGGTGATCTGGCCAAACGCATCGCCGGCAACGAGATTCCTCCTTGCCACGATTACAAGGCCTTGGAATATCACGAATTCTTGCAAGTCTTTGGGGCTGAAGAGCCTGAAGGGCGACCAAATTCGGCCAGCAGCGACGAATTGTTTAGTGGCACTGCGGCAGCCAAAAAAGGCATTCCAATGCTGTCATTGACACCGTCGGTCATCCCACAGGTCGCCACTACTGACCCCGTCCAACTCAAGGTCAAGCAGGTGATGGAGTCGATTGGGTTGTATGTCACCGATTTGAGTCGCACCGATCGTGATGGCGTGACGGTGACGTCTGGAGCCGTCGAAATCCGGATCGGGAATATCGACGATATCGACAGCAAAGCGGCGTTTTTGTCGGCGTTACGGCGCTCGGGGCAAACTTTTAGTTATGTCGACTTGCGTGAAATGGACGCACCGTCATACCGCTAGGAAGGCAGATTGATGCATACCGTTGATCCACTGGTACTCCACCACGTGTTGGTAGACACCATGAAAGTAAAGCGCCCACCCGTCGCAATCACCTATTGTCGTGACCACATCCCGGCAGGGTATGAGCCAGCAACGGTGGTGGCATGTGGGATTGTGCGTGAAGCCGAAAGTGGGCGCCGGGTCTATATCGATGCCAACCATCACGATTGTTATGTGGGGTTGTGGCATTTGGGGTTGCTCCCCAAAGCTGAAAAGCTGATTACCGAGGGGGAATACTTGACGATGGCCCAAGGTTTTTTCACCCCAGAAGCGGCCAAACGCAATAAAGCCCAGAGTGAGCGCTTACCGGACGGGAGCATTATTGCCCTCGCAGCGGCGCCGCTCAATGATGTACCTGCAGGGGTACAGATCGACTCGGTGATTTGTGTCACCGATGCATTACACGCCATGCAACTCGCTGGAGCTGCGTCGGTGCGTGAGGGCACATTCCCGATTGGCGAAGTCGGTCCCTCGGCCTGTGCGTCGATTTTTGCCACCCCCATGAACAAACAAAACAGTGTGTTTGCCACGGGGGATGGTGGCGGGCGGATGCACAACCGCCTGGCACCGGGGGAAATGTTTGTGACGATTCCGGCACATCACTTCCAACATGTATTGGATTTGGTGGCAAACTTCCGGTTTGACCCGGCGCGCATGCGTGAGCTGATTATGCCATCGCACGCCCCCAAAGCCGCGTCACCGAGCGATTAATGAAGCTTGCAAGTGGGCTCCACTTGTAGCGATAGAGTGTCTGGGAAGGAGAAAGATCATGGGTAGTGGCATTTCGACATCGGGGTTATTGTTTTGCTTTGTACCGCTGGCCTTAGTGATTATCGGTTTCATTGTCGCCGCGTACTTCACCAACAAGCAATCAACACAGACCTATGTACGGGTCGACCCCAACACTGTCAGCGACGACTAATTCAACCACCAAAAAATGGGTATTATGTTTACCCATTTTTTGTAAAAAATGTAGTATGCAATCTGTACGACATTGTATAAGGATCAAAAATGGCAGATATTATTCCTTTGGCAAATAGTGCCGCATCACAAAGCCAACCATGCAAGCTGCACCCACAGTCAATGTGCCCAGCCTTTGGTTCGCTCCGCGTATTGACCCGCATCGAAGGCTCACACCCGGTGATGGCCACCGACACGGGGTGTTTATATGGATTAACGTTTGTTACCCACTTTTATGGGGCGAGCAAATCAATTTTGGCGCCCCAACTGGGTACTGCCGAATTGATGAGTGGCCAAGTGATCGAAGGCACCCGGGCGGCAATCGAGGTGGCAGCCAAAGAGCCGGGGGTACGCTTGATCCCGGTGGTGTCGCTGTGTGTAGCCGAAACTGCCGGCATGCCCGAAGAACTCTTGCCTCGCAAAATCGGTGATGCCGAAGTTGTATTGGTGCGGGTACCGGCCTATGCCATCCATTCCCACCCCGAAGCCAAAGACATTGCGGTAGCGGCGTTATTGAATCGTCTGGCAGAGCGTGAAGGTGCCGTACGTGAAAAAAGCGTGGTGCTCCTCGGTGAAGTATT
>DBCF01000289.1:0-2614 GCA_002292925.1 Roseiflexaceae bacterium UBA965
GGCCAACGGACCGAGGGTTAATTGGGCTGGCAACATGACGAACCTCCTGTGATAAGCGATTGTCTCTACTCTACCAAACAATCATCTACAACACCGTGAACAATGCGTGTACAAAAAAACGGTACGCGTGATGTGTAATCACGCGTACCGCGACGGTGGCTCAGATTATTCGCCTTTGACGGCGGTCCAGACATCCGAAAAGACTGCAGTGGTCTCATTGCGGACGGCCCATTCGAGGCGCTTCATGACTTCGGCATCAGGTGAAAAACCTTCGGCGTACAAGTCACGGACGGTTTGATCCATCAACGGGATAGCGTCTTTGTTAGGTGGCAAGTAGCCGATGTACGACGTGTTTTGGGCGGCGACTTCGGGGCGCATCATGTAGTTCATAAACACATGGGCGGTATAGGCATTGGGGGAATCTTTGAGGATGGTCATGTTGTCCATCCAAATCATGCCACCTTCTTTGGGGATTACGAAGCCGATATCGGGATTACCGGCAAATTCGTCACCCAAGCCGTTGCGGGCTTGCATCGCTTGACCGCTCCAAGCCTGTGCCATTACGTATTCGCCACTCGACAATTTGCGATTGACGTCACTACTGTTGTAAGCTGCCAAAAAGGGTTTTTGGGCAATCAACAACTCTTGGATTTTTTGCATGGCGGCGGGGTCGGTTTCATTCAACGAATAGCCGAGGTAGCGCAAGGCCGACCCGGGGACTTCACGCTCGTCGTCGAGCATGCTAAACTGCCCTTTGTATTTTTCGGCATTGGCCAGATCAAACACGGTTGACCAGCTATCGGGAGCAGTCGGGAAGGTTTTTTTGTTGTAGGCGATACCGGTGATGCCATACATGTAGGGCACCGAGTATTTGTTGCCTTCATCGAAGTATTTGTTGAGCAGGGTTGGTTCGTTGTGCACGATGTTGGTGAGCATCGATTTGTCGAGCTCTTGGAGCAACTCGGCCCGCCACATGATTTCGACGGCATAATCGGATGGCACTACGATGTCGTAGCCCGAGCCACCGGCACGCACTTTGGCAATCATGTCTTCGTTTTGGTCGTAATTATCGACAATGACCTTGACGCCGTATTCGGTTTCGAAGGCCGTCAACAAGGAAGGATCGATGTAATCGGTCCAATTGTAGACATGCAATTCAGCCGCCAACTTGGTTTTGTCGACACCATCACTCGCTACAGCCGGGGCTTCTGGGGCAGCCGTCGCATCAGTCGCGGCAGGAGCAGCCGGAGCACCACCACAGGCCATCAACATCGACACAAACACCAACAATGCCATACTACGCAACAATTGCTTCATCAAACCAACCCTTTCATCAAAAAACAGCGTACATTCACTGCATCTATGCCCACATCACCACATTGTGATTAGTCCCGTTGTCGTTGCACAAATTGCGACAGAAACACCAACCCCATCGACACCAGCAACATGATGGTCGAAATCGCATTAATCGACGGCGTAATCGCCCGTTTGACCCGGCCATAGACCTCGACGGGGAGCAAGTTGGTACCTGGCCCCACCGTAAAGAAACTGATAATGAAGTCATCGAGTGACAACGTAAAGGCGAGTAGCGCCCCGCCAATCACCCCTGGCATAATCAGTGGCAAGGTAATCCGCCAAAAAACCGTCTGGGGGTCGGCCCCCAAATCAGCACCGGCTTCTTCGAGGCGCATATCAAAGCCTTTGAGGCTGGCCCGCACCACCACCACCACAAACGAAATACAAAACGCCACGTGCGAAATAATCACCGTCCAGATATTCATACGCAATTTGATGCCGGTGAGTGATTCGAGCAACCCAAACGCAAACGAAAAGAAGGCCAGCAACGCCAAGGCCATCACGATTTCGGGGATGACGATGGGCAAATAGAGCAAGGCATCCATGCCGTTGCGCCCGCGGAAGCGGTAGCGCTCCATGGCCAACGCCAACAGCGTGCCACACACGGTTGCAATAATCGTCGCCATCGTTGCGACCCAGAGTGTGTTGATGGTGGCGTTAATCATACGGCTATCACGGGCGAGGCGCAAGTACCACTCAAAGGTAAAGCCGGTCCAGCGCACCCCAAAGGTGTCAGTGGTAAACGAAAACAACACCAACACGACAATCGGCGCATACAAAAAAATATAGGTCAGCCAGGCATGAAGCCCCAAAATGCGCCGCCCCACCGTACTCCGGTTGTCGTTGGGGGGACGCGTTGCCGGCACTGGTACATCGATCATCGATCTTCCTCCGTGGTGGTGCGAAAGTAGATAATCACTATTAGCGTCAACACAAACATAAAGACCAACGCCAACGCCGATCCCAGCGGCCAATTGGGGGGATTAGAGCGAGTAAACAGGCGCTGCAACAGGTTACCCAGTAGGTCCACTTTGGAGCCGCCCAGCAGGTCTGACACCACAAATTGGCCAACAGTAGGAATAAACACCAACACCGAGCCAGCGACCACACCCGGCACGGTCAAGGGGAACATAATCCGCCAAAAACTGCGCCAGCGCCCTGCCCCCAAATCGGCGCTTGCCTCCATCAAGGTGAAATCAAAGCGCGCCAGCGAGGCATACAACGGCAACACCATGAAGGGCAAACTACCATAAATCAA
>DBCF01000289.1:2754-3785 GCA_002292925.1 Roseiflexaceae bacterium UBA965
TAGGTTCGCACCAAAAAGTTTGTCCAAAAAGGGATCAACACCAAAAACAGCAATAAATTGCGTTGCTTGGGTGTGGCGAGGGTCATATACAACGCCAACGGATAACCAACCAACAGGCAGATTACCGTTGTCTGAAGGCCCACCCACAACGAGCGGTAATAGGCGTTGAAGTAGAGATCTTTGCCCATCAAGGTGATATAGCTATCGAAGTTAAATTGCCAAATTACATCACCGGTAGGCCCAGGCGTGGCAAAGCTATAGAGCATCACAATCAGTAACGGCAACACAAAAAAGAACAACAGCCACAAGCCACCTGGCGCCAACAACAACCATAATCGCCGGCGTTGTTGGCGTTGGTGTGCGAGTGGTGTCTCGTCTGGTGCTACGACAGTCATCGCCACCTCCTATGCCGTCAAAATCAAGGCGTTATCGGGATTCCAAGTCACAAATCCTTGTTCGCCCCGTTGCCAATAGGCATCCCGGTCAAGTGTGGAGCGGATGTTTTGTTCCCAGACATCGAGCGTGATAGTATCGCTGAGGCGCACGGTCAAGCGGGTATCGCTACCGATATAAACCACTTGCTCTACCTTGGCTGCCAAGGTACTCACATTTTCGGGGGCTTGCACGGTCAGGCGCAATTTCTCGGGGCGAATGGCGATGGTGACCGCCGCGCCGACACTCGACGCCCCTTGGAGCATCCCCTTGAGCTCGAGGCCATTGCTGGCCCGCACAGTGCAATAGGGTGTGCCGATGTCGGTAACCACGCCATCAATGAAGTTAGCTTCGCCGATAAAGTCGGCCACAAAGCGGCTACTGGGGCGTTCGTAAATTTCAGTGGGAGAGCCGACCTGGAGCAATTTGCCTTGATTCATCACGGCAATCCGGTCACTCATGGTCAAGGCTTCTTCTTGGTCGTGGGTGACGTAGATAAAGGTGATGCCTACTTCTTGTTGCAGGCGTTTGAGCTCGATTTGCATCTCTTTGCGGAGCTTGAGGTCGAGTGCGCCGAGTGGCTCGTCGAGGAGCAACAC
>DBCF01000279.1 GCA_002292925.1 Roseiflexaceae bacterium UBA965
TACCACGAGAAGCGCTCCACTCCCCCTACCTATGCTCTTTTTTTGCTCACTATTGTTATTTCAAATTTGTTTGAACTATTTTTTTCCCACAAAAATACACTATATCCCGAACCGAGCCACATACACGCCACTGATGGAATCACACCATGAATCGCACCACACGCTCCAGCCCACCACTACCACGAGAAGCGCTCCACTCCCTCCACCTATGCTCTTTTTTTGCCCACTATTGTTATTTCAAATTTGTTTGAACTATTTTTTACGATAAAAATACTGTATATATCCCAACACCCATTGCGATCCGTCGACCCAATATTATATTAATTGCATCATATCAATTGATCTACATCAAAAACGCCCCACTGGTATGACATATTCAATCGCTCAACGCAAGAGCAGAATAGTATCACGCACAGTGGGGTGGGCACAATTTACCATCACACCATCACACAAATGCAGTCAGCGCAATTAATCGGCAACGCGTACGCGCAGTCAGCGCAATTAATCGGCAACGCGTACGCGCAGTCAGCGCAATTAATCGGCAAATGGCGGGCGCGGGTAGCCAACGCCAAAGGGTTCCTCGGGGCGTTTCCATTCGCCCATCAACGCGCGCCGTAAGGGTGTGGTGCGTGCAAGGAATTCGGGGTCGTTGCCCATACGATCAGAGGGAATCAGCCAGGGTGGTGAATAAACAATGTGCATGGTATGCCGATCAAAGTCACGTTCATTGCGCCCGGTGCGATGAAACACCCCTTGGTGGAACAACAACGCCGTGCCTGGTTTGCCACAAATCACATCACGGATGGGCAAATCATCGACATCGGGCTTAATTGATTTGGGCCAGGGCGTCATATGGTTATGGCTACCGGGAATCATCACCATATTACCCATGCCATCTTCTGATTGATCCGTCAGATAGTAGCCCACTCGCAATTGCATGATGGGGGTTTGGGTTGCGGCCAACCGGCGGAATTCATACACACCCGAACCGTCTTGGTGGTATCCACCTGCCTTGGTGTTGGCGGGTTGGACGGTGGCCCACGAGCTCTGTATGATGAAGTAATCGCCCATTAACGCCCGGATTTTGGGCAAAATCGCCGGATGGTCCAACAATTCCTCGATGGCCGGCTCACTCTCATAGAGGTGCCCAAGTTGGCGCCACTCACCGGCAGGATATGCCGAATGCGCCCGCCGCGATGCTTCCAAAACCGCAGCAACTTCTGTTGCCGACAAGGCATCGGGGATAACCAAATAGCCAAAGGTATCGAACATGAATCGCTCACGTTCGGTCATGACGCCAGGTGCTCCAATTGGGATCATCGATGATCTCCTTCGTTGCTACGGGTGAACATTCATATGGTAGCACAAAAAATTATCCGCCTTTAAACATCAAAAATATCGGTTGGTTACGAATTCCGAATAGTGCCAAACAATGTTACCATACCAGCAGATAGCTCTGGAACGTGCTCCCATGTAAAAAAGACAAAAAATCCCCCACACGCCAGTGTGGGGGTGGGGTTATTGGTGGGCCGCGAGGGACTCGAACCTTCAACACGCTGATTAAGAGTCAGCTGCTCTACCAATTGAGCTAGCAGCCCCAACAACGATGTGTATAATACCATTATCACATCACAAATGCAAATTGAATTTGCCCTGTTGTGACAAAATTCGCTGACTACCCACGATAAAGAGGTTTTTATGATCAACGTTGATCCAAACCACACCCAATCAGCCTATGGTGGCGCTGGTTGGCGTCCCCGCAGTCTCACGCTCCGTGGTGAATTAGGGGGCATTTGGGGCGCTTGTGGCATCGATAGCGAATATCGCAAATTAACCCATGTCCTGCTCCATCGCCCCGGCGACGAACTCCTCGCATCGGCCGATCCCGATGCCGTCAATATGCTCGAGCCCCTTGATTTGGCACGCGCCCAAGCCCAACACGATGCCATGGCTGCCGTGTATCTGGCCCACGGTGTCCACGTCACTTATGCGGCACCGGCAACGCAGCCCACCCCCAACCAAATGTTTATGGCCGATGTATTTGTGATGACACCCGAAGGTGCCATCGTCGCCCGCCCCGCCTCGCAAGTCCGCGCCGGTGAAGAACGTGTCGCAGCCCGCCGACTAAGTGATATGGGCGTCCCAATTATCCGCAGTATTGGCGGTAGTGGTACCTTCGAAGGCGCCGATCTACAATGGATCGATGCTCGCACCGTGATTATTGGCCGGGGGCAACGCACCAACGACATTGGTGCTGACCAAATTGCCAATGTATTACGTGACATGGGCATCGATGCAATCAAAGTCGACCTACCCTATGGTACGATGCATCTCATGGGAATGCTCCGGATTATCGATGCTAATTTGGCGCTTGCCTGGCCAACTCGACTCGTCCATCGCGCCGTCGATGCCTTGCGTGATCGTGGCTACCATGTCGACTTTGTCCCCGAAAACGACGAAGTACGCCGCGGGGCCGCCTTCAACTTTGTAACCCTCGCCCCCCGCAAAATCTTGATGGCGGCGGGCAACCCACAGACCCAAGCCTGGTTCGAACGCCATGGAATTACCTGTGTCACCACCCCCGTCGATGAACTCGCCAAAGCGGCTGGAGCAATCGGATGCCTGACTGGCATCATTGCTCGTGAAATGTAATGTAAAGTAGGCGCCACATGAACTGGTCACCCACAATTTTTCGCATCAAAGACATTGCTATCAAAATGCATGTGAGCTTTTTGCTCTTGCTTGGCTACGAAGCCTGGATTTGGCGTAGTCACGGCTATGAGGGAATGTTGTTTGGGATGGGGATGACCCTGCTGTTATTTAGTTGCGTGATTCTCCACGAATTAGGTCATGCCCTCGCAGCTGGTACTGTGGGGATCCCCGTCCGCGAAATTTTGTTGTTACCCATTGGTGGCGTCGCCTACCTGTCACGCCGACCTCGCAAACCCATCCACGAATTATGGATTGCCGTGGCTGGTCCACTCGTCAATGTCGCCATCGCCTTCGTGTTGTTACCGTTTATCCCAACCGCTGATATAAGCGCAACCATGTCGATTGCCGCACTCCCCAGTCCTGATTCATTGCCATCGTGGTCAGTCGCTGTATCATCGCTGTTTGTCGCCAATGTAATGCTGGTATTGTTTAATATGCTCCCGGCCTTCCCGCTCGATGGCGGACGCGTGCTACGGGCGCTCATCGCGATGGTCACTAGCGAACGCCAAGCCACCACCATCGCCACCATGATTGGGCAAGGCGCAGCGGTGGTCATTGGAATCATCGGTATTCTCAATGGCAATATCATGCTCCCACTTACCGCAGCCCTGATTTTTTTGAGTGCTGGCAATGAACAAAGTGAAACCCAAGCCCGCACCATGCTCGAAACTCGCCTGGTCGGCGATGCCTATAACCGCAACGCCATCACCTTGTCGCCCGCAGATCGCACCAGCCGCGTCGTTGATCATATACTCACCTCGTACCAACCCGATTTCGCTGTCGTCCAAGGCAATCAGCTTCTCGGCATCGTTACCCGCGAAGATGTGTTGCATGCCCTTGTGACTGACCCACGTGACGTCTATGTGGCCGGCATCATGCAACGTGATTTCATTAAAGTCGCCCATACCCTCACTCTCGATGACGTCCGCACCACCATCGGCGCCGCCAACAACGGCGAAGTCGCTGCCGTCTATCGTGGCGAAGAGTTCCTCGGACTCGTCAGTCTGACCGATATCGCCGAAGCACTCGCCGTCATCGATTATGTCGCCCGCCAAAAAACCTTGCCGTCGGTGTAATGTGTGGTCATCGCACCCTACAAAACCTACACCAAATTCATCCTGCGTCATTCCATGTCGGGTGATTAGGCACCCGACATGGAATGACGTAGAATACCACCCAATCATCACTCAAGCCTGTTTGGTTTATTTTCCTCCCAGTAAACAATTGCCGCATCTACCGGTCATCCCTAGATGTCGGATGACAATTCCCATAAAAAATGGTATATTGAATAAATAACAAATCATTACGTCCACAAATGAGGTCACTAATGCAAATCATCGAATTAAATCCTGCTGATATCGCGGTAAGTCGTAGCGGTATCCGTGAAGATATCGGGGATGTGAGTGGGTTGGCGGCCACCATCGCCGACCAAGGGTTATTGCAACCACTTGGAGTCATGGCGCGTCCTGAGGGGGGCTACGAATTAATTTACGGGCATCGCCGGCGCAGTGCTGCATTGAGTTTAGGGTTAACCCATGTTCCGTGTTTGGTATACGACAACGACGACCGTCAGCTCATCCGCCAATTAACCGAAAATCTACAGCGACGTGATTTGAACGATCTCGAGCAAGCACGGGCCTTCGACCGCTTGCGACAACGCTTTGCCAGCGAGCAGCCCCAAGCCGACGAAGGCCAGCTCGATGATTTTGTGGCACAAATCGTGGGATTGTCACCACGGTCGGTGCGGCGCTATCTCGGGTTACTCGACCTCGACGAAGGGATTCAGGCATACTTGCGGAGCAGCCAACTCACGGTGACGCAAGCCCAACACCTGCGCCGTATCACCAATGATCAGACCCGCACCGAATTAGCACGAGCAGCCGTTGACGAAGGCATGTCGGCAGCCGAATTAAGTCGATTGGCGAGTTATTTTGCAGCCAACCCCAGCCATACCCTTGACAGTGCCATCACCGCCTTACAAACAGCACCCACCCCAGTCGCACCGCTACCCAGTATGCCGGCGATGCCAAGCCAAAGCGATGAATATCAGCCACCCAGTAGCTACGACATGCTCCCCAAACGTGGTGAAAATGATGGTGATAGTGACAATGATGAACACGCCGGCTATCTGCGTGACGACAGCGTCGTCGCCAGTACCAAAGTGCGCCAAAGCAAAATTAAGTCGCTCGATCAAATGGTCGATGAAAGTGATCGCTTGTTACGTACCTATGCCGATGGGCAACTGCAACGTTGGATCGATCATGACGAAAACGCGCCGCTCAAAGTGAGTATGGTGATTGTACAGTTGCAGCGGTTAGTCAATGCCTTACGCGATATTGCCCAAGCCGAACAATGGCCAATTGAATTGGAATAAACGGAGGAAGCTATGCCGCCACGCAAAAACGGATTACGCCGGAGCTCCGCAACCACGTTTCGTCGGCGCTTAATTATATTTCGCCGTTTGTTCCGTTCTGATTGCGCCGCAACAGAACTCATCGAAGCCGTCAATCTCGAACTCAACCATGATGGCTACCCACCAGCAGCCACAATGGCCCTTAAACATGACCTTGATGCGCTCAAACATGAATACAACTGTACGATTCGTTTTGATCGCAAAACAAGTTGTTACAAATTGCTCAGTGTGGGGGATTTTGCTATCCTCGATTTACCAAACGAAAGCTTGGATGCACTCAATTTTATCGACAAAAACTTTCCCGATGACAATGTGCTCGCAGCGTTTATCAATGTGCAAAAATTACTGCGCCAAATCAAAATGTTGATTCCCAATGAAGCCAAACCACGCGGAGGCATTCCTCTGACCTTTCGCAATCCGGGGAAGCAAATCAACGAAGTCGACAAGCGCACCTATCAGGTTATCCGCAGGGCCATCGACAACAAACAAATGTTAGCGTTTGATTACACCAGTAATTTTGAGTTACACGATTCACGCCGGCATACGGTGGCGCCGTACGAAGTTTTTTTTCGTGATGGGCATGCCTACCTCGATGCAGTGGTCCATTCAGTATCACCAGCGGGGCACGTCGTCGCCAACGACACCGTCGAATACCGCCTCGACCGGATAACGCGTGGGTCGACCAGAATGTTACCCACCAACATTCCTCCGGTACGCCCGCCGCAATCGCGTTACCCATTAGTCTATATCCTCGGGCCCGAAGTGGCCCGGCGGCGCGATTTGGCGACGTTTTTTAATGAAACGACTATCACCTACAATGATGATGGCAGTGCCACCGTAGCGGCAATTGTCAGCAATTTGTGGACGACTCGGCAGATTTTGTTGCGCTATGGCAGTGCCTGTGTAGTTACTTCGCCACCCGAATTGGTGCAAATGTTTCGCGATACCATTGCCCAAATGGCAGCGAAATACCCCTCAACATAATTCAACAATAGCAGATCATGTACGATTTACCCACCACGGGATATGAAACATCCCGTGGTGAAATGTGTTGTGTCAAGACTCATCATGTCCACATTCGCCAATCTAACCAATACCGTGTATAATTGATAAGTTATTGAATAAGGAGGAACGTGTGACGAACACCTTTGAAGCCCTTGGACTGAGTAGTGGGTTATTGGGCACACTAAATGAGCTTGGTTACCAGACGCCTACCCCAGTACAAGCTGCTTCAATCCAGCATATGCTCGCTGGCGCAGATGTGATAGCGCAAGCGCAGACAGGCACCGGCAAAACCGCAGCATATGCACTACCGATTATCGAGAATATCGACATCAACCTACGCCACATCCAAGCGTTGGTGTTAGCGCCCACCCGTGAGTTGGCCGTGCAGGTCGCAGCAGCCTTCAAGAGTTACGCCAAACACCGCGGCAATTTAAACATCGTCGCGATTTATGGTGGTCAACCCATCGAACGGCAGTTCCGCTCATTGTCTAATGGTGCTCACGTGGTTGTGGCCACACCAGGCCGCCTGATTGATCATATAAATCGTGGCACGATTTCGTTGACCAATGTCAAGGTCATTGTCCTTGACGAAGCAGACGAAATGCTTGCCATGGGCTTCATCGAAGACGTGGAGCGGATTTTGGCAGTGTTGCCCAAACCACATCAGACGGCGTTGTATTCGGCCACCATGCCCGATGCAATTTCAAATTTGGCCAAACGTTACATGACCAATCCGGCTCGGATCGCCATCGCTGCTAGTCAGCGCACCGCCGATTTGGTTGAGCAACGTGTCTACGAAGTCTACCCCAACGATCGTTTCGAAGTATTGTCACGCTTGTTACAATTCGAAGAACCCGGCGCGGCGATGATTTTTTGCCGTACCCGCAACGACGTTGACCAATTGGGCGAGAAGCTCACCGCCCGCGGCTTCAATTGTGATACCCTCCACGGCGAATTATCCCAGACCCAACGCGATCGCGTCATGCATCGCTTCCGTACCGCCCAAAGCCAAATTTTGGTTGCCACAGACGTTGCGGCTCGTGGGCTCGATGTCGATCACGTGACCCACGTCATCAACTTCGAAATCCCCCCCGACCCCGAAGTCTATGTCCACCGGATTGGTCGTACCGGTCGCGCAGGGCGCTCTGGTATCGCGATTTCGATTATCACGCCTCGTGACCGCTTTGTGATGCGCACCATTCAGCGCATGACCAACGCCACGATTACGCCACACACCATCCCCGCCCTTGCCGACCTCAACAAACGGCAACGGTCACGCTTGGCGAAACAAGTTGCTGATACCGTCGAGGCCCATGATTTGGTACTCGAAAAATCACTCTTGGCGCAACTCGCTGAGCAATTTGACAGCGAAACCATCGCCGCCGCTGCGTTGCGGATTGCCTTTGGCAATGTCCTCAACGAAGTCACGCATGATCCGTTGGCCAAATCAATGAGTGTCGCCAGCCAAAACTTCGAACCGCGCAACTCGGTCAGCAACAGCGGGCCAGCACGCTCGTCGTCGATGAATCGCGATAACGTGCGCTTGATTATTGACATTGGTCGTGATCAAGGCGTACGCCCCGGCGATATCGTCGGTGCCATCGCCAACGAAGCCAAGATTCCCGGTCGTTTGATTGGTGGCATTGAGCTCCATGATGGATTCTCGTATGTCAATGTGCCCCAACGCGATGCCCGTAAGGTCATCGAAGTGCTCAACCATGCCACGATTCGCGGTCGGCGCATTCGTGCCAACTTGGCCACCCCCGCCACCCGTAAATCCTAATACCCGCATATACCTGCTGGGCGCAACCACTCTGTCACAATGCAGTGACGGAGTGGTTTTTTGTGGTATGCGCTACCTCCACAAAATACATTGCAAATCTCCCTGCGAAATCTGGTAGGATAACGTCATCCACTTTGCAAAGGAGCAGACAATGGGTCAATTACGCCCCACCGGGTTACGCACCGAATACCTCGAATCACCACGGGGTATCACCGCATCACAACCACGCCTGAGTTGGCGCCTCAGCGGTGACGGCCATGATCGCCGCCAAACCGCCTATCAAATCAAAGTAGCCACCAGCCCCAAATCACTCAAACAAGATAACGCCGAATTGTGGGATAGTGGCAAAGTTATTAGTGACTTGCAACCAGCCATTCGCTATACCGGGCCGGCCTTGGCCAGTGGTGCTACTGCCCATTGGCAGGTACGCATCTGGGATGAAAGCGATACCCCTTCGGCATGGAGTAACACCCATTTTTGGCAACATGGACTCAGTGAATCTGATTGGTCCGCTGCATCGTGGATCGCCCACCCAACTCCCAAAGACGCCGGCGAACTCAGTCAACCCGTGGCGATGCTTCGCCATCAATTTGATTTGCCCAGTAAACCGGTCAGCGCAACATTGTACGCTTCGGCCCTCGGGTTGTACGAAATCCAACTCAATGGGCAGGTCGTCGGAGATCGTGTGCTCACTCCCGGCTGGAGCGATTATAACCACCGCGTGATGTACCAAGCATACGATGTCACAAATTTACTTCAACGCGATAGCAATGCCATCGCCGCCATGCTTGGCGACGGCTGGTATTGTGGGTATTTGGGGTTCGAAAACAACTTCTCGCGCTACGGTGACTTCCCCGCCTTGCGCTGCCGCCTCGATGTCACCTGCGCCGACGGCAGCATGCATACCATCACCAGCAATCCCCAATGGCGCGCCAACAATGGGCATATCCGCGCCGCAGATTTTTATATGGGTGCGACTATTGACTATACCCGTAGCGTGCATGGCTGGGAACAGGTGGGCTACCCCGATCAGGCCTGGCACCCCGTCCAAGTAATAAACTATGCCGGCGTAATGAGCCCCGATACTTCACCGCCATTGCGTATCATCGAAACATTGCCCGTCCAACGGGTTACCCAACCAACCCCCAAAGTCTATATTGTCGATTTCGGGCAGATATATGCCGGCTATATGCGCCTGCACGTGCATGGCAAACGTGGCCAAAAAATCACCATTCGCTACGGCGAAATCCTGAATGGCGATGGCTCGCTCCATACCATCAATCTGCGCGCCGCCAAACAAACCGATGTCTTTATCCTTGATGGTGAATCACGCTGGATCGAGCCTAATTTCACCTACAAAGGATTTCGCTATGTCGAAATCAGCGGACTCGACAAACCACCACAGCCCGAAGACATCCAAGGCTGCGTCATGCATGTCGATGCCCCCCTCACCGGTGAATTCCGCTGTGCCGACCCTTTGCTCAATCAACTCTGGAAAAACATTCGCTGGGGTCAACGGGGCAACTTCCTCAGCGTCCCCACCGACTGCCCTCAACGCGACGAGCGCTTGGGCTGGACCGGCGACATGCAAATCTATGTACGCACCGGCATCTACCAAATGGACTGTGCCGCCTATCTCACCAAATGGATGCGCGACGTCCGCGACGGTCAACACGAATCGGGCGCATTCCCCGACGTCGCACCCCGAATTGTCGTACAAGCCGAAGGTGCCCCTGCCTGGGGGGATTGTGGCGTCGTCGTACCCTGGACGTTGTGGCGCATGTATGGCGATACCGAATTTATCGACGAAAACTGGGATGCCATGGAAAAATGGATGGCCTTCCTGCACGACACCAACCCCAACCTACGCCGCCTCAATCGCCGTGGCAACGACTATGGCGACTGGGTCGCCATGGATTCGCATACCGCTCGCGACCTCATCGGTACCGCCTATTGGGCCCAAGACGCCACCTTGCTTGCCCAAATGGCCGAGGCCACCGGGCGCACTGCCGCCGCCGCCAAATATCACGATTTGGCCCTGCGCGTCCGCCAAGCCTTTTGTGACGCCCATGTCTCGCCTGAAGGGGCCGTGATTGGCGATATCACTAGCGTCCATCCCCATTTGGTGCACCTCAATATGCAACTCAATGGCGAAACCCAAACCAATTATGCGTTGGCACTTAATTTTGACCTCATCCCCAGCAATACCGTCAGCTATGCCACCGATCGCTTGATTCGTGACATTGTGCGCCGTGGCAATCACTTGTCGACGGGGTTTGTGGGTACCATGCACTTGTTGCCGGCCCTCACCAAGGGTGGTGCCACCGAAATGGCCTACCGCCTACTCCGCCAACAAAGCTTCCCCTCGTGGCTCTACCCCGTCACCCAAGGCGCTACCACTATGTGGGAGCGCTGGGATTCGTGGCACCATGAATTCGGGCTGCAAACGCCGACCATGAACTCCTTCAACCACTTTGCCTATGGCTGCGTCGGCGATTGGATGATGCGCACCATGATTGGGATTTGTGACCACCCCGACGCCCCTGGCTTCCGGACTGCGCTCATCGCACCCCAACCAGGCGGCGGTCTCAGTTACGCCAAAGGCAGCTATACCTCGCAATTTGGTACCTACAAATCAAGTTGGAAGGTCAAAGGCAACCTGCTCCAACTCGATGTGAGCATCCCAGCCGGCTGTAGCGCCGAGGTACACATCCCCTGTGACGACCCCAAAAGCATCCGGATTGATGGCAAAAAAGTAACCACTATCCCCGCCACCGGCGTTGCCGTCGTGACGTTGGGATCGGGTGAATATGCCATCACCAGCCATTGGAATGCCCCTACCACTACTATTACCGCCCTCGCCTAAAATCTCTGCCCCGTGCACGAATGGGGCATCCATACGTGCACGGGGCCTACCATCGTAGGGTTGCCCGGTTTTTTGTTGTACCCAATTATTTCAAATGTTGCAATACCTACATCACCACCCCCCGCCCCCCGAATGTCATTCCATGCAGGGTGCGCGCACCCGGAGCATGGAATCTCCCAAGGTGTGCCCTAGCCTTAGGATAGATACGAGCCAGTTATCGCATGACTCCGTAACTGTCTCATGCCTTGTGCCCCATCCGCGACCCTGGCACCACACACGACTGCACCCCAGAGGCCAAGGCCCCTACCAATGCCTTTTTTTGTCCACTCTTTTTATTTCAAATTTGTTTGAACTATTTTTTCACCAAAAAATATCCCATACCTACCCCCCGCCCCCCGAACGTCATTCCAT
>DBCF01000145.1:0-5556 GCA_002292925.1 Roseiflexaceae bacterium UBA965
TCAAAAGTGCAATCAGTGCAGATACCCCCATGAGTTGCAATGTATAGGGTAACCGACTGGCAATCAACGTCGCGATCGGACGATCGCGCAAAATAACCTGAGATAGCCCAAAGTCTCCAAACAAAATCCCACGACTTGCGCGCCGATCAACCAGATCAGCAACAGTGACATATTGGCGACAGCCATCCTCGATTAGTTCGACACGGCCGTCGGGATAACGCAAACGAGCTTGGCCAGGGATAGCACAGCCGACAACGGTGTCAGCTAAAAAAGATTGCCCAGCAATCGTGACAGGACCAGTAGGGAAGCCAATCAGCCAACGGCTAAAGCGGTAGGGTAGGTATAAATCAAGTTCAAACCGCTCTTTGATGCGCAAGATATCTTCGTTTGATATTTTGTTGCGACCACTGTTTTGTGCTTGTCGCAACCCAGAAAGTGGCCCACCAGGGGCGATATACAGCAATCCAAATGATACTAATGCTGATGCAATTAGTACCACAAACATTTGGATGATACGACGTGTTAAAAATATCGCCACGATAGCGGCTCCCAATTACAATCAAAATAATAAGGCTGAATGGGTCGCGGCGGTGAAGTACCCCATCCAACGAGATTGCCTCGTTGGATGGGGTGAGGTAGGACTTGGATTACTTGACGAACATGTTGAAGTCAATGTGCTCCCAGGTGGGGCTGGCAAGTGTTTTCACTTGAACTTTGCCCTTGGCTGCTGCATCAACAACGGTTTGGACTTCGGCACCGGCACCGAGGGTTTCGGTACCGAGGACGTCGACATCACCGGTCAACAAGGCTGCCACTGCGGCGTTGGTGTCCGCATAGAACTGAATGACAATCTTCTTGATCTTGGGGGCGGTACCGTAGTAGTTTTCGTTGGCTTCAAAGGTCATCTTCTGACCCTTTTCCCAACCGGTGATTTTGTACGGTCCATTGCTCCATGGCTTTTCAGCAACTTCGGGCAAGGTTGGCCAATCTTTGGCGGGGACGTCGGCCAAGGTCTTACCCTTGTACGGTCCATCGCTCTCGATGGGTTGCTTGGATGGGGCTGCACCGAATCCACCGGTGTAGAAGGTCGGCCACTGCACGCCAGGCAAGAAGACCAAGGTTTGCTTGGTGTCGCTCTCTTGGGTGAAGGTTTGGACTGAATCACAGAAGGTGAAGGTCGTAGCGCCTGATTCTTTGTCACAGGTGGTCTTTTGGCCGAGTTCGTAGTCGGCCTTGGTCACCGGTGAGCCATCTTGCCACTTCAAGCCAGGCTTCATTTCGAAGCTGACGGTGAGTTGCTTGAGCTTCAAGGGGCTGCTACCGTCCCAAACGACGGTGGCGCCAGTGGCATCGGTTACTTCGACGTCCTTGGCCAAGGCCACGGCTTCGCCGGAAGTGTTCCATACCATGTCACCGGCTTTGACGTCGATATCGACGTTGGTGGCACCGTCACCCAACTTGGGCAACTTGGTGAAACCGACGGCTTGGTAGTCGTAGTCGAGGCTGGTGACCATCTTGGCGCTGAGTAAACCGGCAGCGGTGGTGGCTACAGCGGCGCTCTCAACCAAGGTGTACAACGAAGCGGGTTCTTGGGTGAAACCAAGGACTGCCGTGTCTTTGCCCGGCAATTCCCACTCTTCGATGTTGTAGGTGTAGTATTCGGTGGGGTTTGGCTTGAAGTTGACCAATTTTACGTTGGCAGCAGCAGCTTCGACGCGGTTGAACAACGGCAAGCTGACCATGTCCTTCGAGAATTCTTGTTGGACGATGGCGTATTGCTTGATGCGTTCGTCGCGGTCGAGGGTGTTGTTGGCGGCGATGATGGCCTTGCTGGCCGCTTCGTTACACCAACCCATGCCGTTTTGGCCTTCCCAGTTGTTGCTGGGCAATGGGATTTGGTTACAGGCATACAACGATATACCGCCGGGATCGGCTTGACCAACCCATGCGAAGGCGCCCAATTCGTAGTCACGGCGTGCCAACCCAGTGGTATCGCCGAACCACCATGAAGCGGGGGCGTGCGTGCGTGAAATGGTGATGCCACAGTTATCTGCGAGCTGTTGCTCAAGTACGGTGGCCCATGTCTGTCGGAAGGCGGCGCTGGTGGTGGTGAACTTCAAGAACAACGGAGCTCCCGTTGTCACATTGGCACCCTCTTCCCAACCGGCTTCCTTCAACAACGCAATACCCTTTTCGGGATTGAAGTCATAAACGGTGACACCGTCGCTGGCGGCTGCCCAGTGGTTCTTGGGCAAGAAGGTGTCCATCAACAACCCTTTTTGTTCTTCTTCAGTCAAAAACGGATAGACTGATTTGATCAATTCGGGGCGGTTGGTGCAGTACGCAATGGCTTGGCGGACCTTGACATCACCCAAAATTGGGTGGGCGGTGGTGAATGAGGCGTCGGTGACGACTTCCTTCTCAACGACCACGGTTTCCTTGACGGGGGCACTCGTCTCTTTCACGACCACGGTTTCCTTGATTGGCTGTTGAGCGGCTTGGCTCCCACAGGCTGCAATCAAGGGTACGACCATAGCAATGACGAAGAGCACTGCGGCGCGGCGCAAGAATTGCTGCTTCAACATGGGGTACTCCTTATAATCTGATTTTCTCGTACTTCAACACTCTATCCACTGTAGCAAAAATCCCATCGCGACTTACGTCTTGTCGTGTCTACGTTGAAATTTGGTGTCGTGAATTTAGGTATTCGTAACTCTGAATGTTAGCGTAACTTTGGCTAGATGTCAACGATTCAATTGGTTATTGGTCTTGATTTATGGGGAGCACGGGTAATTAGTAAGTGTTTTGTCATTATTTACAGGCTTTGATTTTTATTACCGTTATATATGCGTAAAAATCTACCTAATCACAAAAAAATTGTTGTGTGTGGGTGTTTTTATTTACAATATAAACGAGTAAATTACATAATTTTGTGTCAATTTCGAATCAATAGCGTACAATTTTGCATAAATTCACCCTGATATCCTCTTTCGCTCGCGCTATTTGTCAAGTGGTTTGGTGCGGACTCTGGTTGTTTTTGTGCTATTTTCATCCTTGACACACAAAACGACATATGGTAGCATACAAATACGTTATTTAGTGATATTCCCCACTGCGTACTACTATATATTGTGTTTTTTTAGTAAAACAAATATATTGAGCGCAGTGAATTGATGCTACAATGTGTAGTAAATCTTTGTTTTTTGGCACTAGATAGCACTAAACTGCCGCACGCAATTGTGCAATTTGTTGGCAAACTGTAATCTTACAAGGTAAATGGAGGCTGGGTATGACACTGGAAGAGACGGTAGCGGCGGAAGTGAGTTCGACCGCATATCATGATGATGCAGTACAAGCGCCAACCACGATTGTAAAGCGCGATGGACGTACCGTGATGTTTGAAGCAGAGCGGATTCACAACGCCATCACGCGCTGTTTTCAAAGTTTTGGGCGTGATTCAAGCACACCCGTAAAAGAATTGACGCGCCGTGTCGTCAATATCGTGGCTGCCAAAGCGACGCGTGGGATGCCAAGTGTCGAAGAAGTCCAAGATATTGTCGAGATGGTATTGCAAGCAGCTGGTGAATTCGAAGCAGCCAAGCGCTATATTTTGTATCGAGCCGAGCGCGCCAAAGAGCGCGAGCGTCGCCCGGTGCCCGATGATGTCCGTGAGGCGTTTTCGGCGTCAGACAAATATTTTCCTACACCGCTCCAGAAGTTCCAGTTTTTTGATAAATACTCACGGTTCAACTATGACTTAGCCCGCCGCGAAACGTGGATCGAAACAGTCGATCGCGCGGTGAATTATCTGCATGGTATTGCTGGCGACCGTTTGCCCCGTGAAACCTACGAGCGTATCCGCACTGCGGTACTCGAAATGCGCGCCATGCCGTCGATGCGGTTATTGGCCATGGCTGGACCGGCTGCAGAGCGCAATAACATTGCGATTTATAACTGTAGCTACCAACCGGTCGAAAGCATTGATTCGTTTGTCGAAGCCTTGATTATTTCGATGGCAGGTTGTGGCGTCGGCTATTCGGTCGAAAGCAAATATGTCGAAAACTTCCCCCGCATCAAACGCCAAACCGGCGCTGCCCCATTGAACTATGTGGTCGAAGACTCCGCCGAAGGTTGGGCCGACGCCATGCGGGTCGGATTGCAGATTTGGTGGGAAGGTGGCGATATCCGGTTTGATTTGTCGCAACTGCGCTCAGCTGGCGCCGCCTTGCGCATCAAGGGTGGACGAGCCTCAGGTCCAGAGCCCCTGCGCCGTACCCTTGATTTCATGCGCCGCAAAGTGTTGTCACGTCAAGGTTCGTTTTTGCGACCAATTGACGCCCACGACATGATGTGTGTGGTCGGTACTGCCGCCGTGTCTGGTGGGGTACGCCGTACTGCCATGATCTCGTTGTTTGACCCCGAAGATACCGAAATGCTCCAATCCAAGAGTGGTGATTTCGAACACGAAAACAGCCACCGCTGGAATGCCAATAACTCGGCCGTCTGGCCGGTGGGTGGCTTGACCCAACAATCGTTCATCCATCAATTCATGGAAATGGTTGACTCGGGTCGTGGTGAGCCTGGCATCTTCAATCGCGAGGGCGCCAATACCATGAAGCCCGCCCGCCGCAAAGACGCCGATTTCGGTACCAACCCCTGTGGCGAAATCAATCTGCGCCCGTGGCAGTTTTGTAATTTGACTGCAGCGGTAGCGCGGGCTGATGACACCTTCGAAACACTGCGCGAAAAGGTCGAAGTGGCCACCATCATCGGGAGCATTCAATCGATGGCCACCAACTTCCCCGGTTTGCGCCCCATGTGGAAGCAAAACTGTGAAGAAGAACGCTTGCTCGGTGTCGACATCACTGGTCAAATGGATAGTTTGGCCGCCCAAGATGCCCAATTCAAACGCCAGCTACGCGAAATTTCAATCGAAGTCAATCGCGTGACTGCTGCCGCGTTGGGAATTAACCAATCGGCATCGATTACCTGTGTCAAGCCCAGTGGTAACTCGTCGCAGTTGTTGAATTGTGCCAGTGGTTTGCACCCCCGTTGGGCGCCATACTACGTCCGCAACGTGCGCGTGTCGATCCACTCCCCCATCTACAAAGTGTTGCGCGATGCTGGCGTCCCTATGGACCCTGAAAACGGCCAGAATGTGGACAATGCTACCACCTGGGTCGTCCACTTCCCCATGAAGGCACCTGAAGGCGCCATTACCCGTGGCGATGTCAGTGCCATCCAACAGTGTGAGTTCTGGTTGCAAAATAAACTCTTCTGGACCGAGCACAACCCATCCGTGACCATCACCTACCGCCCCGATGAGGTGCTTGAAGTGATGAAGTGGGTCTGGGAGCATCGTGAACAAGTAGGCGGCATGTCGTTCTTGCCCGCATTTGATGCCCAATACGACCAAATGCCCTATGTCGAAATCGCCAAGGAAGAATACGAGCGCCTCGCCGCCGAATTCCCCGAAATCGATTTCAGCAAGGTATGGCGCTACGAAGAGAGCGACCTCACCAACGCTGCCCAAGAATTGGCGTGTGTCGGTGGATC
>DBCF01000145.1:5700-23175 GCA_002292925.1 Roseiflexaceae bacterium UBA965
CGGGAACTCAATACGAAGGAGCAAATCCATGAGTGCAAAATTTGGGGTGTTTGTGCCACAAGGCTGGCGTATGGATCTAGTCGAAATTCGCGATCCGCTAGCCCAATACGAAGCGATGACTGCCGTCGCTCGTGAAGCCGAAAAGGCTCAGTTCGATTCGATTTGGGTGTATGACCACTTCCATACGGTGCCTACTCCCGAAATCGAAACCACCTTTGAGTGTTGGTCGATTACCGCCGGCCTTTCACGTGACACCAAGAGCATCAAAATCGGCCAAATGGTTGCGTGTAACGGCTATCGTAACCCGGCCTTGCTCGCCAAAATCGCCTCGACCATCGACGTGATGAGCGCTGGGCGCTTGTTGTGTGGCCTTGGGGCTGGCTGGTACGAACACGAATGGCGGGCCTACGGTTACGGCTTCCCCGAAGTACCAGAGCGCATGCGAGCCTTCCGTGAGGCGGTCGAGATTGTCGTCAAAATGTGGACCGAAGAAAAACCGACCTACCAAGGGAAGTTTTATACTATCAATGAACCCATCAACGAACCCAAAGGCATTCAAACGCCCCACATTCCGTTGTGGTTGGGTGGTGGTGGTGAAAAAGTCACCCTCAAGTTGGTGGCTAAGTATGCCCAAGCCTGTAATGTGGGTGGCGGTGATCCCGTATTGGTGAGCCAAAAGCTTGCTATTTTGAAGGAACATTGTGAGACTCTCGGGCGTTCGTACGATGCCATCACCAAAAGCACCAACATCAACGTGTTTATGCTCAAGCCAGGTGAAGATGCCGAACAAGCCACCGCCAAGGTGCGGGGTGCGACGAGCCTCGAGAATTACAAAAAGAACGTCGTAGTAGGTACTGCAGATGCAGTGACTGCCAAAATCGACTCGTTGTTGGCAGCCGGTGCTGATTATATCATTGGGTATTTGCCCCGTGTGGCGTACGAGCCAGAGCGTGTCCAACAATACGCCGAAGTCGTCAAACAATACGCCTAGACCCGTCAAAACACCGCCATGCTGCAATTACGTAGCATGGTGGTGTTACTATTGTTGTGTTGGTATGTGTGTGGTTACAAAACAATCCCCCTGCACGAATGACCGTGCAGGGGGATTGTTGATTATGACTGGGTTTATTGTGGGTCGTTGGGTGAGTCGTTTACATCGCTTTTCAACGATTCCAGCATGGCAAGGACGTCGGCATCAACGGGCTTGACCGTCGGTGTGGCGCGCTGGCGTGCAGGCTTGGCTGGGGCGGCTGTTGGTTGAGTTTCCATTTCAGGATCAACTTGAGCCGTTCCTACCGCCACCGTTTCGAGTTCTGCTTCGATGTCGGCGCGTTCGTTGTCTTCGGCCAAGCTCCGGCGTTGGGCTTCGGCCAATTCAGCAGCTGCCAATTCGGCGGCGGCGACTTGACGCCGAGCTTCGGCACCGGTACCGGCGGGGATGAGCTTGCCGATGACGACGTTTTCTTTGAGACCACGTAAGTAGTCGATTTTGCCAGTAATGGCAGCCTCGGTAAGCACGCGGGTGGTCTCTTGGAAGGAAGCTGCCGACAAGAAGCTGTCGGTTTCGAGTGAGGCTTTGGTGATACCAAGCAACAGTGATGATGCCGTTGCGGGGATGCCACCTTGGGCCCAGATTTCGGTGTTGACGCGGGCAAATTCACCGATGTCGACACGCTCGCCGGGCAGGTAATGGGTATCACCGGCTTCGTTGATGCGTACGCGGCGGAGCATTTGGCGGATGATGACCTCGAGGTGCTTGTCATTGATGCCTACGCCTTGGGGGCGGTACACCTTTTGGGCTTCTTTGAGCATATAGGTCTGCAAGGCGTCGCGCCCTTTGATCTCGAGCAAATCTTGGGGAAGTGCCGAACCTTCGGTCAAGAGCTGACCAGCCACCACACGACTGCCATCATTGACTTCTTTGCGCAAGCGAGCGTTTTGGGCGATGGGAGTATCGATGGCGTCTTGGTAGTTGCTGATGATATTGATGATGCGCCCAGAGATGTTTACCACACCGTGTTGGCGGGCACGCAAGGCTTGCTCGCGGATTTCGGTGTTGTTGCTCCGGGCAATGATGTCGCCCTTGTGCACGGTAGCTCCATGTTCGACAGTGGCAACGAAATGATCAGGCATGATTTGCTCGTCGTAGACATTACCTTCATCGACGATATGCAAATACTGCTGTTGATTCTTTTCGCCATCTTTCGAGCGGGTAAGTACACCATCTTGTTCGGCGAGGACGGCACGGGTTTCGAGTTTGACACGTGCTTCGAAAATTTCGATGATACGTGGCAACCCTTGGGTGATGTCATCTGCCGACGCCACACCACCGGTGTGGAAGGTACGGAGCGTGAGCTGCGTGCCGGGTTCACCGATTGACTGGGCAGCGATAATCCCGACGGCTTCGCCGATTTCGACCAACTTACCGGTGGCCAAATTACGTCCGTAGCACTTGCGACAAATGCCGTATTCGGCTTGGCAGTATAGTGGGGTGCGGATAAAGACGTGGGTGACGCCGCTGGCATAAAACGTCTCAGCAACTTCTTCACGGACTTCGTCGCCCGCTACCACCAATACGGTGCCATCTTTGGCGATGATGTCTTGAGCGGCGATACGACCGACGGCACGTGAGGGCATCTTCCAGTCCATTGATTCGTCGTCGTTGTCGAGCTCATGAATCAACAAGCTGTCGTTTGAGCCACAGTCGTCGGTGGTGACGATGTTGTCTTGGGCGACGTCGATGAGACGACGAGTCAAATAACCGGCGTCTGCAGTACGCAAGGCGGTGTCGGCCAACCCTTTACGACCACCGTGGGTTGATACGAAGTATTCAAGCACCGTCAAACCTTCGCGGAAGTTCGATTTGATCGGCAATTCGATGATTTTGCCGGTGGGGTCAGCCATCAAACCACGCATACCAGCCATCTGGGTCAACTGGTTGATGTTACCGCGGGCTTTGGAGCGCACCATCATTGACACCGGATTGAACGGTTGCGCATCATTGGCTTTGCGCACCAACCCTGTCATGGTTTTGCTGGCTTCGGTCCAAATCTGTACTACTTGGTTATAGCGTTCTTTGTCGGTGGTAAGCCCACGACTGAAACGTTTTTCCGCGGCGGTGCGTTGTGCTTCGGCATGCTGCATGATGCCGCTTTTGTCGTCAGGTACTTTGATGTCTTGTACGCCGACGGTCATACCACCACGCATGGCGTAATGGAAGCCGACCGACTTGATTTTGTCGGCTTGTTCGGCGGTACGTTCTGACCCGTAGTAGCGCAACAATTCTTCGTGGCTGAATTGGCGGCTGGGGTACATGGCCCGAATGGTGTCGAGGTTTTCCTCGCTGAGATTTTCGGGGGTGGTGTACCACTTGTAGCAGTCAGCGATGATGTTTTTGAGACCATCTTTGACCACTTCATGGTTGCGGTATTGCAACGGTGGCAACAATTCACGGTTGAAAATCAAGCGGCCCACCGTGGTTTCGAGCAACATGCGTGGCGTACCGTCGTTGTCTGGGATGAGTTGGCGCACGGCACGATCGTTGGGCTGGCCGTTGAGTGTGACGCCACGCATCCGCACCCAGATGGGGGCTTGGATGTCGACGACACCTTTATCGAAGGCCAACAAGGCTTCGTCGCTGTCGGTAAAGACTTTGCCGGCGCCCTTGGCGTCGTCACGCACAATCGTCAAGTAGAAACAACCCAACACGATGTCTTGGGAAGGGGTGATAATCGGGTCACCCGTGGCTGGCGACAAAATGTTGTACTTGGACAACATGCGCAAGCGTGCTTCTTCTTGGGCTTTTTTGGACAATGGTACGTGCACGGCCATCTGGTCACCGTCAAAGTCGGCGTTGAAGGCGGTACAGACCAATGGGTGCAATTGAATGGCCGAACCCTCGATCAAATTGGCTTCGAAGGCTTGGATTGATAGACGGTGGAGCGACGGGGCGCGGTTGAGCAACACCAAGTATTCCTTGATGACCTCTTCGAGCACGTCCCACACTTCGGGTTTGACCCGCTCGACCAATTTCTTGGCGGCTTTGATGTTGCTGACCACCCCGTTGGCAACCAAACGTTGCATCACAAAGGGCTTGAACAACTCCAATGCCATCTTTTTGGGCAAACCACATTGATGAAGCTTGAGGTTGGGTCCAACCACGATGACCGAACGACCCGAATAGTCCACACGCTTACCGAGCAAGTTTTGCCGGAATCGACCTTGCTTGCCCTTGAGCATGTCGCTGAGTGACTTGAGGCGATGTTTGCCTTTGCCACTAACGGCACGACCACGCCGGCCATTGTCGATGAGGGCATCGACGGCTTCTTGGAGCATGCGCTTTTCGTTGCGTACGATGATATCGGGGGCATTGAGCTCCATCAAGCGCTTGAGCCGATTGTTGCGGTTGATGACGCGGCGATACAAATCGTTGAGGTCTGAGGTGGCAAAGCGGCCGCCGTCGAGTTGCACCATCGGGCGCAAATCGGGGGGGATGACGGGGAGGACGGTCATAATCATCCACTCGGGTTTGTTGCCACTTTTGCGGAAGGCTTCGACCACGCGCATACGCTTGGTCAATTTCTTGCGCTTGGGACTATTGTTCGAGCTACTGATTTCGGATTGGAGTTGTACCGCCAAAGTATCGAGGTCGACGGTGCGCTCAATCAAGCCGCGGATGGCGCTGGCGCCCATTTCGGCCTTGAATACACCAGTGCTCTTGGGCGCAATTTCGCACAAATCACGATAATCGGATTCGCTGAGGATGCGCTTGAGCCGAATGGCGTCGAGCTTGTCAAGGCTCTGCTTCTTTTCTTTGAGGAGCAGATCCTTCTCGCGGTCGAGCTTTTCGTCGATGCGGTTGTGTTGGTCACGGGCTACTTGCTCGCGTTGTTCACGGGCAGCACCACGCATCAAATTGTCGTCGTCGCGGCGCTGGCTTTGGGCATCGAGGGCTGCTAATTCGCGCTCGTAGTACTCATCGAGTTGGTCGAGAGTCGCTTCACTGATTTTGCGTCCTTCTTCAACCAGCATCACGCTACGGAAGAGGATTTCTTCGTCGGCGATTTCTTCGTCGCGAATCTCGAGATCTTCACGCAGTTTTTCGTAGTCTTGTTTGAGTAAGCGCTTTTGGGCATCAAGGTTGCTGACGACGCTTTCTGGAGTGACTTCTACCTCGACATCAATACGCGGCACGTCGATGCGTTGCAAATCGGTGGTCAGACCGGTTGCAATGGCGCCTTGTTTGTCTTTGGCGTCAAGCTCAAGGCTGGCGATGCGGTCATCGTACTTGGCTTCGAGCTCAGCACGAATCTCGGCACGGGCTTCGTCGTCGATATGCGTGACGATGTAGGCAGCAAAGTAGAGCACACGCTCGAGGTTGCGCGGTGTGATGTCGAGCAACAGGCTCAAGCGGCTCGGTGATCCTTTGACGAACCAAATATGGCTGACCGGAGTGGCCAGTTGGATGTGCGCCATGCGTTCGCGGCGGACTTTCGAACGGGTGACGGTGACGCCACACTTGTCGCAGACCACACCGCGGAAGCGCACACGCTTGTACTTCCCACAGTAACATTCCCAGTCACGGGTAGGACCGAAGATCTTTTCGCAGAACAAGCCATCACGCTCGGGTTTGAGTGTGCGGTAGTTGATGGTTTCGGGTTTGGTAACCTCACCATGTGACCACGCCAGAATCGCCGCGGGCGACGCAAGGCTGATACGAATCGAGCTGAAATCGTTGATCTCGAGCATACGTAAATGCACTTCCTAGGGATAACCCCTGCTATTCGTCGCGTTCCCGACCTGAAATGTTGATGCCGTCGAGCTGGACCATGTCGCCATCGGCGTCGTCGTTGAGCTGGACTGGTTCTTCGTTTTCGGACAAGACGTCGACCGATAGACCCAATGACTGGAGTTCTTTGATCAATACCTTGAATGACTCAGGTACACCGGCTTCTTGAATCGTTTCACCCTTAACGATGGCTTCGTAGGTCTTGACACGACCAACCACGTCGTCGGACTTGACGGTGAGCATTTCTTGCAAAATATAGGCGGCGCCATAGGCTTCGAGCGCCCAGACTTCCATTTCGCCGAAGCGCTGACCACCAAACTGCGCCTTACCACCCAACGGTTGCTGGGTAACCAAGCTGTAGGGGCCAGTCGAACGGGCGTGGATTTTGTCTTCGACTAAGTGGGCCAATTTGAGCATATAAATATACCCAACGGTAACCGGGTTGTGGAATTGTAGGCCGGTACGACCGTCAAACAAGCGCACTTTGCCGTCTTGTGGCAAGCCGGCATTGCCCAACCAGGTTTGGATGTCGTCTTCGCTGGCACCGTCAAACACGGGGGTTGCGATACGCATCCCGAGCCGTTCAGCTGCCCAACCAAGGTGGGTTTCGAGGATCTGACCGAGATTCATACGGCTTGGCACACCGATGGGGTTGAGGATGATGTCGACCGGGGTACCATCTTCGAGGAAGGGCATGTCTTCGACGGGCAAGATGCGGCTGACCACACCCTTGTTGCCGTGGCGACCGGCCATTTTGTCCCCTGCCGAAATTTTGCGCTTTTGACAGAGCAAAATCTGGACTTTTTGGTTGACGCCGACGGCCAAGTCGACATCGTTGTTTTCGGTGCGGTCAAAGCGTTTGACGCCGATGACCTTACCACGCACGCCGTTTTGGACGCGCAACGAGCTATCTTTGACTTCGCGGGCTTTTTCACCAAAGATGGCGCGGAGCAAACGCTCTTCTGCCGTCAATTCGGTTTCACCCTTGGGGGTGATTTTGCCGACGAGGATATCATTGGGGTGGACTTCGGCACCGACATAGATGATACCGCGGTCATCGAGGTTGCGCAGGCTTTCGGGGCCGACGTTGGGGATGTCGCGGGTGATTTCTTCGGGTCCGAGTTTGGTTTCGCGCGCTTCGATTTCGTAGCGTTCGATGTGGATCGAGGTAAAGACGTCTTCGCGTACCAAGCGCTCGCTGACGAGGATGGCGTCTTCGAAGTTTCCACCTTCCCACGGCATAAAGGCTACCAAGACGTTTTGACCGAGGGCCAGTTCGCCGTTTTCGGTGGAAGAACTATCGACGATGACTTCGTTGCGCTTGACCCGTTGGCCACGCACCACCGATGGGCGCTGGTTGATACAGGTATCTTGGTTCGAACGCATGAATTTGCGCAAGCGGTAGGTGTCGGTGACAAGGGCGTTTTCGTCGTTGTAAAGCAGATTACCCTGCAAATCACAGCGATTGATGACGATGGTGTCGCCGGTCACACTGGCCACGATACCGTCGTTACGGGCCACGATGACCTGACCACTATCACGGGCTGCCAAATGCTCGATACCGGTACCGACAATCGGCGCGTCGGGGCGCAACAAGGGCACCGCTTGGCGTTGCATGTTGGAACCCATCAAGGCTCGGTTGGCGTCGTCGTGCTCAAGGAAGGGGATGAGTGCCGTCGAGACACTGACCACCTGCTTGGGCGATACGTCCATGTAGTCGATTTTGGAGACTTCCATGTCTTCGAATTCACCGTTGTACCGGCACGATACTTCGTGATCGATGAATCGGCCTACTTCGTTGACCACGGCGTTGGCCTGGGCAATCGAGTAGCGCTCTTCTTCGTCGGCGGTGACATATTTGACGTCGCGTGACACGACGGGGTCGATTTTGATGGTGCGCAATGGCAAGCCAGCGATTTGCTTGGCCATGTCGGGACTGATGTCCATACCGGCTTCGCCAATGGTTTTGCCCGTCTTGGAGTCGACGATGTCTTCGCGCAATCGTTGACCCGTGAGCATAGCGGCTGAAGCGAAGGTGAGGGTGTCGGTGTCACTCAATACCGTCCCGGGGGCAATCAACAAATCCCCCGTCGTCAAGTTACGATATTCGCGGGTGGCGATAATCGTCTTGCTACCCTTGAGATGGGCTTCTTTGGCATCTTCGAGGATACCGGCTGCTGTCGGCAATTCGCGATACACCCGGCGATAGGGCGTCTCGAGGAAGCCCATTTCGTTGACGCGGGCATAGGTCGACATCGTACCAATCAAGCCGATGTTGGGACCTTCGGGTGTTTCGACGGGACAAATCCGACCGTAGTGTGAATGGTGGACGTCGCGGACTTCGAAGCCGGCGCGATCGCGGCTCAAGCCACCAGGTCCAAGGGCCGACAAACGACGCTTGTTGGTGAGCTCGGCCAATGGGTTGGTCTGGTCCATGAATTGTGACAACTGCGAACCACCAAACCACTCGCGGATGGCCGCCAGCACCGGTCGGATGTTGATCAACGCATTGGGGGTGGCACTCTCGGATTCAACCAACGACATACGCTCTTTGATGACGCGCTCCATGCGCAACAACCCCACGCGGAATTGTTGTTGGATCAATTCACCCACCGTGCGTACGCGCCGATTGCCCAAATGGTCGATATCGTCGGCCTTGAAGCCTGGATGATTGTTGTTGAGCAAAATAATCCGCTCAATGATTTTGAAAATGTCGCGGTCAAGCAGTACTCGAATATCGAGGCTGGGCGGGTCGGTGACACCGTCGCGCTCGTAGAGGTTTTTGTTGAGTTTGTAGCGACCGACTTTGGCCAAGTCATAACGCCGTTCGCTGAAGAAATATGACTCCAACAATGATTTGGCGTTGTCAAGGGTCGGTGGGTCACCTGGACGCAAGCGCTTGTACAGCTCAATCAACGCTTCTTTGGAATTGCGCGTGCTGTCTTTGTCGAGCGTCGTGCGCAAATATTTGTGATCGTATTTTTCTTCGAGGGTGCCGAACACTTCTTCGACGTGCTCGCTATGCCCGTGGTTGACCAAATCGCTGTCGTCACACCAGTGGCCTTCGCCATTGGGGCCCGCTTGCCATGCCAAAATCGCTCGCAACAATACTGTTACTGGCATCTTGCGCTTGCGATCGACTTTGACCGAAATAATATCGCGCTTGTTGGTCTCGAATTCAAGCCAGGCACCGCGGTTGGGGATGAGTTTGGCTGAGTGCATTTTGCGCCCAGTGTTGGCATCGTCTTCGGCACTAAAATACACACCCGGTGAACGAATCAGCTGTGATACCACCACACGCTCGGCACCGTTGATGACAAACGTGCCGTTTTCGGTCATTTGCGGGAAGTCACCGAGGAAGGTGTCGCTCTCTTTGATTTCGCCTGTGCTCAAAATGCGCAATTGGACATTCACGCGCAATGGCGCCGAGAAGGTCAAATCATATTCGCGACATTCATGTTCGTTGTGGCGGGGCGTGCCGAAATGGAAATCACCAAAACGTAATTCGAGATTTTTGCCCGTGAAATCAGTAATAGGCGAAATCTCACGAAACAGCTCCTTTAATCCTTCGGTGCGGAACCAATCGAAACTGCGCATTTGGGTTTCGATGAGATTGGGCACCTCGATGGCATCGCGCTCTTGACCGAATGTGTGCCGTGCAACCTTTTCACCAGTGGGCATATTGGGTAATACCAATGGCGGCAGGGCAACGTGACGATGAGTAGGAGACATGGAAACCTCGCTTTGTTCGGGCGGTAACCAAGGGGCAACAAATGTACATAAACACACGACAATGCAAAAAACACCCTACCCGGCGCTTTTCGTCTCTGTTTGACGGTAATGCCTGGTAGTTGTTATCTGCGATTCATCGTGCGCGGTTCCTGTTCATGACGGTGTACGAAGAGTACTGCCATATACAGCGAATTAGAATAATACTATAAATTGATACTTTCGTCAAGCATAATCTGCGAAATCAACGCCAAATAATGGTTTCTGAAAAATGACTGATACGAAAACGCTATCTTTATCACTAATTTTACACTATTTTGCACTCTTGTGGTAGCTTCACTATGGAAAATATCAGCTTGGTGAGATGTGTTACAATAATGCACACCTACATAGGTCACTTTGTTAATGATATAGATTGTGTTGTAAAGGGTAATACTATGCCTATTGTTGTCGGCATCCGTTTTAAGGATTCCGGAAAAACATACTACTTTGACCCTACCCAGACCGATGCCGTGGTACAGGGCCAATATGTGATTGTCGAAACTGCCCGTGGCCTCGAAATGGCGCGGGTCTCCGAATTACCGCACGAAGTCGAAGAATCAGCAATTGTGGGCGAACTCAAGCCGGTGATTCGCCATGCTACCCCCGAAGACGATGTGCGTTGGAAGCAACTCAATAGTCGCCAAGATGAATTAATCAAACGTTGCCAAGAAAAAATCGACGAGCACGAATTGCCGATGGGGCTAGTCAAAGCCGAATATAGCTTTGATGGGTCGCGTTTGACCTTTTATTTCACGGCCGACAAACGGGTCGACTTCCGCAATCTGGTGCGTGATTTGGCGCGCACCTTCCGCACACGCATCGAATTGCGCCAAATCGGCCCACGCGACGAAGCGAAACTGCTCGGTGGTATCGGCCCGTGTGGACGGATTTTGTGTTGTGCAACGTTTTTGCCTGACTACGCCCGGGTCTCGATCAAAATGGCCAAAGACCAAGATTTGCCTCTCAATCCTAGCAAAATCAGCGGCGTGTGTGGGCGCTTGCTTTGTTGTCTAGCCTATGAACACGAACAATACATCGAAATGAAGGCCGAAATGCCGCGCCGTGGCATGTGGGTGCAAACGCCCGAGGGCCCCGGTGAAGTAGTCAATGTCAATGTGCTGCGGAGCACGGTGACGGTGTTGTTGTCGGCCACTGGGGTGCCCGAAGAGTTTTCTCCCCAAGTCATCCAAGAAACCACCAATGAAGTCGCCAATCAAGCCAAAGCACGGAATGCCGAAGGGATTACGCCGGCAGTATCGCATCAGCGTAACCGTGGCGAGCGCCGCTTGTTGCGCGAAGAATTTGAATCATCGGATATGTTGGCCGCCTTGGCTGCCCTCGAAGATAAACCAGACGAACAAGCACGGGGCGACGATATCGGCGCTGCTGTCCGTCAGAAACCCAACGACAATCGCCGTGACGACAATCGCCGCGACGACCGTCGGAGTGCGCCCCCCATGCAGGATCGCCGTGGCCTGGATAACCGCTCCACTGGCGATCGGCGCCCGGGCTTCACGCCGAACGATGCGCGCTCACCGCGTCCCGATGGGGCGGCGCGTCCCGATGACCGGCGCAATGCCCCGTTTACGCCCCGCCCACCCCAAGGTGGTGAGCGCCGCCCCGATGCGCCACCCCGCAACGAACGCTTTGTGCGCCCCGATGCACCGGTCCGCAGCGACAATCCCGTACGTGAAGAGCGCTTTGTGCGCCCCGATGCACCGGCCCGCAGCGACAATCCCGTACGCGAGGAACGCTTTGTACGCCCAGATGCACCGGCCCGCAGCGACAATCCGGTGCGCGAGGAGCAGATAACCCCGCCCACAGAACGTCTCGAGCGCCCGGCGTTGCAACCCGAGCGCCGCCGCATGCACCCTGATGGTGGTAATACGCCAGCACGTGACGAACGGCCAGCCCGTGACAATCGTTCGTTCGAGCGCACTGCACCCCGTCCGCGCGACGAACAACGTCCCGATCGCCCACCCTTGCAACCTGAGCGCCGCAGTGTGGCGCCACCGCCCCCGACGCCACCGACACCCGCACCAACGAGCCCCGATGTGAGTAGCGTTGATGACCAATATTCGGTGCCACAGGTGCCACCCGTGGCGCAACGCAACGATGGTGATTTGCTCCGGCGTCGGCGCCGTAAATTGGGCGGCAACGAGTAATTTGTGACTAATAGAAAGCCCCTCATCCACATGCTGTGGATGAGGGGCTGTTTTGTATACTACACACCGGAGTGTGCCGGTTATTCTGGTTTGGCGCTGGCTTTGGCCGCCGTCACGATTTGTTGTAGGTAGGCTTGCCAGGCGTTGCGATTGGCGTAGGCGATGCGGCGCACCTCGACGATGTCACCGCTATCGGCGGCTGCCACCGACTCGGCCAAGGTTTCTTGGAAGGTGCGCGCCATGTCGGCCACTGCTTTGCGGAGCTCGGTATTCATGACCCGCTGGCGCTCGAGTTCGTTTTTGTAGTAGGCCTGCAGGCGCTCGGCTTCGTCACGTTGGGTGACTAAATCGTCGTGAGTGGTCATTGAATATTATCCTTTGTGTGCCATTAAATGGGGAGGCGCTGTTTGATGAGCCGATAGATGAGAGGCATCAGCACCTGCGTATAGGCCGGCAAAAAAGAGACTTCGGTGCCGCCAAAGCCTTTTTTGAAACGAATTAGTCCGGCCATGGGGGCCTCGCTGCCGTCGGGTGGGGCGTCGTGACTAGGGTAGGGAATCCCCCACAGGTCATAGATGTGGCACCCCAAATCGCGGGCCCAGCGCATGGCGTGCCACTGGATGAGGTGATTGGCGCCACAGCTAAACGCTTCTGCCGCCGATCCGCCATATAAATAGCAGGCAGTGGTGGGATTCGCAAGGATCAACGCCGCCGCTACCGTTTGCCCTTGGTAATCGGCGAGCAGCAAGGTGGACCGCCCCAGACTGCCAAATAACTGCCAAGCATCGGTGTAATATTGCGCACTATGCACGGCAAAATCAGCCCGGGCACCGGTGGCCTGCATCAGCGCCACAAATTGGGCCATCGCGGCGGCATCGTGGCCGGTGCGGATGGTGACACCCAGGCGCTCGGCTTTTTTGATGTCGGCCCGGTGCCCTTTGGTCATCTGCGCCAACAAGGCCGTATCGGGCTGGTTGATGGCCGTATGAATGCTGTGTTGCGGTTGGGTGCTGAGGCTGGTTTGGGCCGGCGCCAATATTTTTTGATAGCTTGAGGCATATTTGGATGTGGTGAGCACGTTGGGTTCGTAGCGTACCAGCACCGCTCGCTGCCGTTTGGCGAATTGGGTGATGGCGGCAATCAGGGTTTGGTTGATGAGGGGGTTGTCTCCCAGCAAGGGGCCACGGGGCACATAACAGACGGCCAGGCCGTATTGTTTTTTGGTCAATACTTGTGCGCCTGCCAGCATCAGCCCATCGTCGCAGACGGCGATGGCGGTGGTCTGCCACGCTGTGGTTTGCTTGAGTTGCCCCCAACGGCTGTTTTGGAGCAGGTGCCCATCGTCATGCCCATCACAAAAACGATCCCAACTACTCGGGTCGGGGTAGGTGACGGTGATTGCTGGGAAGTACGACATGCAGTGATCCTCTAGTACTGACAAACCAGTTTATGTTATGCAGGGATCTCATACCAACGTTCGGCCGGACCATCGTTGCCAATGGCACGGTGGTAGGCGGTGAGTTGGTCGGGCATGGTGGCCGGGTCACCAAACAACGCCGCCATTTGGCTAGCATAACAGTTGACGGTGGCTATTTTGGCGGCCAAATAATTGCCCATTGCACTGGCGTGCAGGGTGGGGTTAAGCATAGCCCGCCGGTAGGCGATGACACTGGCGTCGAGGGCGTAGGGTACTTCTTCGTAAAAGCGCACCGTAGCAGTACCCAGCACCTGGCGGGCGGCCGCAAACACGTTGAGGTGGTCGACATGCATCCCTACCCCGGCGGGGATTAGCCAGGTGGACTGGGGGTTGTGGGCGGCGAGCTGCGTGAGTATCGGCACGAGCTGGTTGGCTAGTTGGTCGCTGGGGTGGGGCATGGCAAACAACGTCTCGCGGCTGTTGTAGTGCTGTGGCATGCGATAAATCGCATCATCGAGGTTGAGCCAGATATCGTCGGCGCCGAGAATCGCTATGGCCAGACCATCTTCGCCGAGGCGGGTGGTGACGGCGGCAGCTTCGTCGAGTCCCCATTCGCGATGGAATTCGACGGCCAAATCGCTATAGCTGGCGCTGACGGGGGGCACCGCAGTACAGGCCGTCACCACCAAGGTGCGTAACCCGGCGTGGCGGGCCGCCAACAACTGGCCACCACACGACAAGGCTGCATCGTCGAGATGTGCCGATACGCAGATGAGATCATAGCGCGTAGTGATATCGTTTAGGGCAACATAATGCATTATTCGTCACCTTCACCATCAAAATCAAAATAACTATCGTCGTCACTTTTGGTTGAGGGTCGCCAGCCGCCAAAAATATCATCGTTGCCGGCGTGTTCTTCGAGGGCGGCTACGGCTGCGTCGCGCTTGGCACTGTCGCGCGATTTAGTGAGCTGGGTCAAGGATTTGATGGCACGTTCATCGCCGATTTGGCCGAGCGACCAGATCGCCGCTGTGGCGACTTCGATGTCGTCTTCACGAGTTAAATCAGTCAACAGCGGCACCAAGGTGCTGGCATCTTCGCCGTATTCGCCGGCAGCAGTGGCTGCTTCAAATCGGATGGCGGCGTTGACATGTTGCAAGGCGGTGCGAATAGTGGGGAGCCAGCGCTCGTCGGCACTGCGTCCCATCGCCACGAGGGCACTTTCGCGCAACGGCAGGCTATCGCTTTGCCAGGCTGCTGCAATGCTGGCCGTAATCGTCTCGTCTGCCACCGACCCCAAGGCTTCGAGGGTGCGCCGATAGACATCAAGGTGGTTGCGACTGGTGGCGAGCACTTGTTTGAGGGTGGTTGTGAGTGTATCGGCGGTATGGTCTGTCAAATCATCGTTGGCAATCATGGCCGTAAATCGCGCGAGGCTGATGGCGGCTTGGCTACGCACGTCGTCGGCACTATCGTGTTGTAGCCGATCGAGCAGGTCGGGGATGATGCGGGGGTGTTCTTCTTCGCTGAGCCCGTCAACGGCCCGCCGACGCACTTCGGCGTTGCTGTCGTCGAGTGCCCAGCGCATCACGGTGCGGAAGTCGAGCTCAAGGTTGTCTTCGCTGATTTCGTTCATCAAGGTGATAATGCGGATGCGGGCATCATCGGGGATTGCCACCCATTCTGGCCAAAAGGTGCGATGGTCGCGGTCACGCAAATCAGTGAAAATGCGTAAGCGCCCGCGGGTAATATTGGTCGGGTTACGCAATAATTGCAGGGTGCTGGTTAGGGTTGGGGTTGGCGTAGTCATGCTCACCTCGCTGTGGATAACAACGAGGGGATGAGCAGTTGCTCAGCCCCTCGTGTATCGGGTTCGTTGGTGCTGGAGTTATTCTTCTTCGTCGTCATAAAAACCGCCGGCATTGTCGTTGCGCTCGTTGACAACCACGTCAACGCGGCAATCCCACATACCATTGGTGTTGTTGACCCGTTTGCATTGCTCGTGTTCGTCGAGGACGTGCAACAAGTATTTGCGGGTGACGGTGCGGTAGACCGACATCACTGCAAAGAGTTGTTCGAAACTTAAGCGATAAATGGGATCTTGCTTGCTACCGACTTCTTCACCAAAGCCCATAAAGATGTTTTCGAGCAAGGTGTGGATGTTTTTGCGTTCGCTAATCTCAAAAAACTTGATTTTGCGGATACGTCCCACATTGGCTTGGGTCGGCAACAAATCTTCGTCGACTGTCGAGGTGACGCGCATTTCGGCAAAGGCATACTTGCTTTTCTTTTTGCTGTCGTCGATATACAGCAATTGTTCGACGCGGTCGTCGACTTCAGCATAGCCTAGGGTTAGCATATTGGGTTGGTTGGTGCGACTAATCGTGATGATTGCGCCAGGCACAAACCATTCGTGGAAGAGCTCGTCGAAGCCTTGGAGCCAGCCACCGCGCGTCCCGGCGGGGAAGCGGACATTGACACTGACGGCATAATGCGCATGCTGTGCCATTTCGAATGTCAGTACGGCATTGCCTTGGCGATTGATGACTGGGGCGGGGAGAATTGCAGCCAACGCATCGTTGAACGGCAAAATACCGTATTCCCATTCAAAAAAGGTCAATTTATGCTCAACACTGCCCCGTTGTTGAATGGTGGCAGCCGGCGTGACGGTCAAGCTATCGTCAAAACCTTCTTCGAGGTGATTGACGAAGGCCGCCATATCGGCCGCTTTGATGCGTTTGTTGGCGCCGATTTTGTCGAGCAACTTGCGGGTAGCCCACAAATTGGCCCCTGCCACCCCGACAAATTCGAGGTCTTTGAGCAAGCGGTAATTGAGGGCAAAGCGCTGGCGTTCGTAATCGACAGCCCGGGGATTGACCCGCAACACATTGACCAAAATATCGCTGTCGAGCACGGGTACTTGTTGTTCGTTCTCGATGTATTCGGTGATTTGGCGGATTTCGTTTTTGCTAAACGAACGCACTTCGTGTTCGTCTGCCACATGACTGCCAAACACTGCAAAGCGTTTGATGGGGTCTTTTTCGATGGAGCTTCGCAAGGCACTGATAATGGCTTCGCCATGCAAACCCATCACGTGATCGAGCGACAAGGCGACATCAATGGTAATCCCTTGGGGCAAGGTGATGCGTGTGGCGTCACGGCGCATATGCAACGGCACTTTGACTGGGGCCACAGCGGCATCAGGCGTCGTCACTGTCGCATCAGCGTCACTGGTGCTCTCTTCATATTCGTCTTGTTCGCTACCATCAATGCCGGTTGGGGCATCACTCAACCAATAATCAGACACATAGACGGGGTCGATTTTTGGCATCGTGGGCCGCGTCGTGGTCATAATGACACTCAAATCGTCGAGTGGCAGGGGATGCTCGGGTTCGTACAAGCGGGCCTGCAGACTATGTTTGGTGTCGGCAACCCGTGCGCGGTAGATACCAGCGCGGGCTGTAGTAATGATGATATCTTCGCCATCACTTGTTTGTGCAAAAATCTCTGGGTTGGCATTGATCGCCGCATTGATTTCGGCGTGCGTCGCCGCTTCATCACCACCACGACGGGGCGCAAAATAGGTGACCAAGTGGCTTACCCGTTGTTGGATGGGCGCATCGCTGGCAAAAAAATGCCCCTGCATGCGCATGACTTCGTGGATTTGCTCAGCCAGGGTGCGCTCTGAAGGCGTCCCAGCAAACGTGGGAAGGGTGGTCATTCTTGTTCCTCCGTTTGGGCCAGTTTACGCAAAATCTCAATATACCGTTCTGCGAGCCACGCGATATCTTGGGGCTCACCAGCTTCACGGAGCGCTTCGAGCAACTCGTCGAAGCCCGTTGTGCCAAAGGTTATCTGTTTGCCATCCATGCGTCTCTTCTCTCCCCCACGTGTAACGTAAAGCAATCATTTGAGTATAGCATTTTATTATACCGTATGTCAGCCTGATTGAGAAGTGTGTTGTTGTTGAATCCACGCTAATTGTGCGGTGCGGTCGGTTTGGGTGAGTTGTTGGTCGAGTAATGCGTCGGTGAGGGCGTTGAGGATTTGCCCAACCCGTGGCCCCGGCGTAATCCCCAACGCCATTACGTCATTGCCGTTTACGAGGGATTTCGGCGCTTGCTGCCGGGCCGTATGCCAGCGCGTTACCAATACCTGTAATGGCGGAGTGATGACTGCAAGCGTGGCAAGTAATTCTGCATCAAATCGCTGCAATTGGTTGGCAATCGCACTTGCAGGCGCATGTGCGAGCTGGTGAAACTGGCGTTTTTGGCGCCGTAAACGGGGAATTTGACGGTAGATGACGGGTAATTCATGCCACGTCGTGATGAAAT
>DBCF01000057.1:0-2605 GCA_002292925.1 Roseiflexaceae bacterium UBA965
TTAGAAAAATAATAATTTTAATAAATTTAAACAAGTAATTAAAATCATCATGTAAAATAAAAATGCAACATTATAATTAATTTGAATAATTTTTATAAAATAATACATATATTATTATTTAAAATATTTATGTAAATTTATTTTACGCATTAGTTTGTTATTAGTTTATTGATAAGCCAATTAACTAATATTAGTGTAATCATATTGAAGTATTCCATTGGATCATTCCATAGGCGCGTGAGCGACCACTCGCATCTCTCCATAGCATCTAGTTTCCAACCAGTAGCTAACGCTCATAAGCGCCCATGCAATCCTCAGGCGGCCATTCGAGGTGAAGATTTCACGCTTACGTGCAGATACCAGGCATAGAAGGCAATGGGTACGACGTATGTAATACGCAAACCCATGAGTAACGCCAGATTATTTCGGGTTGGTGTACGTACGACATTTTTGCGGAAGCAATTTTAATACTACGGCGATACATTTGCACCCACACACCGCAGTTTTACGATAAAGAAAACTCTTTTTTGCTATTTTTAATTTGTGTAGATATTGGCTATAAATCACTAAATCAACACAGTGATTATGGCGCTGATAAATTACCATGCCAAAACAACCATGCGGATAATTTTTCTTACATTCGTCTACATAACCCTCATGTGCCTAGTTCATGATGATATTTGTTATCACATATCATCCGGGTCTACCATATCGTGTTGAACACAAACTCAACCTAAAACAACCGTGATTGCTGAGGTGGCACCGCAACAGGGGGTGATTCTGCTTCAATATCCTGTACAGTAATTGCTCTAGAATCTTCTTCTTGCCCCACCATCACCACAAACGCAGCCCAGTCAATAATTGGCACGTTGTATTCAGTAGCTTTTTGGATCTTGCTCCCGCCGGGTTCACTCCCCGCCACCACATAACTAGTTTTTTTCGACACACTGCTGGTGGGCTTACCCCCATGCCGGGTAATCAAGGCTTCGATTTGTTCACGGGTAAAATCAGGCACGCTCCCCGTCACCACAATCGTCTTGCCGACCAACGTATCACTCCGCGGCGCCACCCGCCCACCACGCACGTTCAACCCGAGTGCCGTCAATTTTTCGAGCAGCCGCTGATTCCCCGGTCGCCCAAAAAATTCCGCTACGTTCTGCGCTTTGACCGGACCAATTCCATCAATTTGACTCATGTCAGCCACACTCGCACCCGCAATCGCCGCAATACTATCAAAGTGTTGGAGCAACAACTGCGCCACTTTGTCGGCCACCATGTGAATCCCGAGGCTAATAAATACCCGCAGTACCGGTTGGTTTTTGGCGTTGGCGATTGATTGCATCAAATTAGTAATTTTTCGCTCACCAAAGCCTTCCATATCAACAAAAACATCTGGGGTCAAGGTGAATATGTCGGCGATATCGCTGACCAATCCTTTTTCGACCAGCATGCGCACCTGTTGCTCACCCAGTCCCACAATGTCAAGCGCCTCGCGTGAGACCGCATATTCCAGCCGACGTTTGCGTTGTTCGGGACAGCCGTCACTATTGGGGCAACGCCAGGCCACTTCTTCTTCGGGGCGCACCAGCGCCGTGCCACAAACCGGGCAATTGGTGGGCATCTGCCACGGCACCGCATCGGCCGGCCGCGCCGCCAGCAATGGACCAATGATATAGGGGATGACGTCGCCAGCCCGCTTGAGCAACACCCGATCCCCAATCCGAATGTCTAATTTGGTAATCAAATCTGCGTTATGCAAACTCGCGTTACGCACCGTCACCCCACTCAATTGCACCGGCTCGATTTCGGCAGCTGGGGTAATCACACCCGTCCGGCCTACCGCCACGGTGATATTTTTGAGGATGCTCGACGTTTCACGGGCTTCAAACTTGTAGGCAATCGCCCAGCGTGGGTCTGTACCCACAATGCCCAATTCGCGTTGTTGCGCCAGACTATCGACTTTAAAGACAATCCCATCGACTTCATACGGCAATTCATCACGCTTGCCCATCCATTCTCGGGCATAATTTATCAGTGCGACAAAATCAGTAAAGCGCCGGACATGTTCATTAATGTCAAACCCGAGCCCTTTGAGCGCCATCAATGTTTCCCATTGCGTATCAGGCCAGGCCCCACTGACCGGGCCAATAGCATACGCAAAAAACCGTAGCGGCCGCGTGGCCGTCACCCGGGGGTCTTTTTGGCGCAATGATCCTGCTGCCGCATTGCGCGGATTGGCCGCAGTCTTTTCGCCAGCAGCCCGCAAGCGCTCGTTGAGCGCATCAAATTCATCGGTGCGCATATAGATTTCACCACGCACTTCGATTTCACTAGGCACCTGGATATGCGTATCGCGGCGTAATTGCGTCGGTATCGTGTTGATGGTCTCAATGTTTGCCGTGACATCTTCACCGATTTCGCCATTCCCACGAGTAGCAGCCCGCACCAACACACCATTGACATAGGTCAAGGCGATGGCGAGACCGTCGATTTTGGGCTCTGCCGTCCACGCCATCCCTTCCGTACCGATTTCTTTTTCGAGGCGGCTGTGCCAATCGCTGATTTCCTTTTCTTTGAATGCTTTGGCGAGTGACATCATCACTTG
>DBCF01000057.1:2672-5466 GCA_002292925.1 Roseiflexaceae bacterium UBA965
GGGGAATCATCGGATTGGTATTCACGATGACTCAATTCCAACATACGCAATTCACGAATCAACGCATCATATTCGGCATCCGAAATCAATGGCTCATTCAACACAAAGTACTGATGATCATGGTTGCGAATCTGTACCCGCAATTCTTGAATCCGCATTTCAATTGACGACATCGTTCGCGCTCCTCTCGCCAATCCCACCAACACACCGATATATATTCATCATAGATATTATAGAGCGTTCCCTCAATCAGTACCGCTCCAAAACGCACTCCTCCCCGCAATTACCGAAATCAGCGCTGACATCAGTGCCTACGAGGCTTCAAAACAGCGTTATGTACCGATAAACACCCCGTATGTTGATCATTCCATGGTGATAATTTAATCTCTTTGATATACCAGCATAACTCTTTGCTGTCATCATAATATCTGTTCACGCATACACAACAGGAGTATTCCATGCACGCACGTGTCTCTCAATTTGCCGTAGCACTGTTTATCGGGTTGCTGGTGGCAATCCCCGTCGCTGCCGCTGATGCCCCCAGTATCATCAGCGATTCAGCCTATCCCAGCATCACCTTAGCCGAAGTCCAAGCCAAATCACTCCCCAATTTCCCCATCGCCGATGATCATGGCATTTTGTTTGGTGGCGCAGGGAGCGATATTTTCCGCATGCCCAATGCCCCAGCCGGCGAATTTTGGACAATTACCGACCGTGGTCCCAACAGCGAAGTGGTCATCGACGGCCAAACTCGCTATACGTTTGTGGTACCTGAATACACCCCAACCATTGCCCGCGTCCAAATCGACAACGGCGTCGTTACTCCCGTCGAGTACATTGCCATCACCACTGCCAGTGGCAAGCCTGTTACCGGGTTGCCAAATATCAGTGGCTATGATGCTGCATCATATGATGGCACCGGCACCATCAAACTTGATTTCAACCCCAATGGCATCGACAGCGAAGGCCTCGTACGCACCCGCAATGGCGAATTCTGGGTTGTCGACGAATACACCCCCTCACTGCTCCATATCAGTGCCAAAGGGCGCGTCATCACCCGTTACATACCCAAAGGCGTAGCGTTGGTTGGGGCCGATTATCCAGTGGTCGAAGTATTCCCCACTGCATATGCCAAGCGCAAAGCAAATCGTGGCTTTGAAGGCTTGACCATTAGCCCCGACGAACAAACCCTCTTTATTGCATTGCAAAGCCCATTGAGCAACCCCGACAAAGATACCGGCGATCGCTCACGCACTAGCCGTATCCTCAAATTCGACGTCAAAACCAGCAAAGTCACTGGCGAATACGTCTATCGTCAAGAAATCGGCGCCCTCTTTAACCCCCGCCCCAAAATGAAGCAAACCGAAATGAAGTTGTCCGGGCTGGCCGCCATCGATGCCAACACCCTGCTCGTGCTCGAGCGCACGGACTGGGCCTTTGGCATCTACAAAGTCAACCTCAGCCAAGCCACCAACATTCTCGGTTCGGTGTGGGAGGACAAAGATGCCCCCGTCGCCCTCGAATTCTTTGCCGATACTGCCGATGTCAATGTCACCGCACTACCCAAAGAATTAATCCTCAGTAGCAACAGCTTGAGCGGGCTCCCCGACAAAATCGAAGGTATCGCCATTGTCGATGACACCACCTTGGCAATTGCCAACGACAACGACTTCGACGTCGGCACCATCGATGCCACCGGCAAAAACACTGGCAAAAACACCAAAAGCCGTATTTTGACCATCCGCATCCCATCACTCGGACTCAAGTAACCACCACAACTTCACGCCCATACCAATTAGTTATCAATTTGGTATGGGCGTGAAATTTCATTTGACGCACGCCCTTTCACCTGCTATAATACCCCTCGTTGTCATTGATCCTCGATAGCTCAACGGTAGAGCGAATGACTGTTAATCATTAGGTTCCTGGTTCGAATCCAGGTCGGGGAGCCAAATAACCCCTCTCGTTCAGGCAACTGACGAGAGGGGTTTTGTTATCCCTTGGTTATTGCGCCATCGCCTCGATATAATCCCGCACCGCTTGTACTTCTGCTTCACAGAACCGGAATTGGGTACGGTATTCCGCCCAGTCCATCGTGTCAAACAGTGGGTGGGCCATCTGTGCCATACACAGGGCTTCGACGTAGGCACTGCTACTACAGCGCCCCATCACCACCATCATTGGCAGCAACACGCCACAATCGTGCCGGTTAAACAGCGAAATCACCCCGGTGCGTTGCGCCATCGTCAAGCCTGCATAGGTCTGTTGCACCAATGCTTGCACCTGTTGCCAATTGGCATCGTGCACCCCCCCATGCGCCAAGTGGGGCAATCGCAGCCCAGCTCCTGCCAACCACTGCCATACACACCGCCATGTCGCCATCTGATCGACCTGCTCTGGACCTGGCACCGCCCGCAATAATGGCTCGTGCCCTGCCAAAATATGGGGCAATGCGTCTGCCACCAGATCTTGCCCTTGGGCCACAAAATCATTTTGTGTACAAAACAACGAATACGGCCGCACCGCCGTCACATCGAGCCCTTCCCACAACATCGCTTCACGTTGAATCAGGGCAATTAATTCGTAATTTTCATGCGCTACAATATGCCCATTGGGTGTCGTAACAGCAGTTCCGCCACACACTAATGCATAGCTGCTATCCGCCTGTTGCCGTATTTGTAACGCCTGCCATTCAGATGCCTTCATCAAAATTTGCGTGTGTTCCATCATTCCTCCTCTACTATTTTTGAAATATTACCATATTATCGTAATAATGTAAATTAAAAATAAACCA
>DBCF01000057.1:5545-45970 GCA_002292925.1 Roseiflexaceae bacterium UBA965
ATATCGGTATCTTCGTCTACCGTGCGCCAAAAGTCTTCGAGTGGCACGCCAAGGCCATCAGCCAAGCGATTCACATAGGCAAAATAGCCAGTGACTTGGTTGATATCAAGGATGGCAGTATCCGAAAATCCGGCGGCGCGCAACGCCATCACATCCGTTTTGGCCATGGCACCGGGTGTGAGGGTCAGTTTCTCGGCATAGGTCAACATGGCATGTTCGGCAGGGGTAATTTGGGCGCGCCGCCAATCTTTTTTGAGTTGGCGCACCAAGGCTGGGTTTTTGGTTAAGCGACGGAGACCCCGTCCATGATGGGTCATTCAATAATGGCAGTGATTGGCCGTCGACACCACCACCGCGATCATTTCACGCTGGGCCCGACTCAAATCGGATTCGCCGCGCATCACCGTCACATACATCAACATGTGCGCCTTGAGTGTGGCCACGTTGAGGCTGTGGATCTTCATGATGTTGTCCACGCCCCCCCACGGCTCCATCGCATTGGCGTATTCATGCTTAAGGGCGCCCTCGGCCTCGTCTTCACGAATCATTTTAATCCAAGCCATCGCTCACTCCTATTAGTTGGTTGCGTTATCACCCAAGCATATGCAGACCACCGATTGCCATTATAAACAATCCCCCAGATGAATACTCATCTGGGGGATTGGCGATTCCAGCTTAAAACGGCAAATCGGTATCGTCGTCAGGCAATGGCGCCGGTGCCGGCTTGCGGGGGGTCGTACTGCCACTGGTAGGGCGTACGGGGCGCGGTGCCGGTGGGCTATCAAACCCATCGTCGCCATTGTCAGATATCGGCGCTGGGCGATTGCGCGGTGCCGGGGGCGGCGTACGGCTAGGCACTGTCGGCGAGGATGCCCCACGGACGGGCGCCGACTTGGCCATGGGTTCGTCACCGTAGTTGCCACCACTAATCCCTTGGTAGCTACCGTCGTCACCACCGTCTTCGCCCCGCTTGCTACTCAAAATAATCATGTCAGTAGCAATGACTTCGGTCGAATAGCGCTCTTGGCCGTCACGGTCGGTGTATTTCCGGGTTTGCAAACGCCCTTCGACATAGACGCGGGTGCCTTTGGTCAAATATTGGTTGCAGATCTCGGCCAACTTCTCCCACGCAACCACCCGGAACCACTCGGTGTCGTCGTGTTGCGTGCCGTCAGCAGACTTCCAGCTCCGCCCACTCGCCACCCGGAAGGTGGTCACCGGGCTACCCTGCGGGGTAAAGCGCATCTCGGGGTCTGCACCCAAATACCCAGTCATCATTACTTTGTTGAGATCACGTGCCATAGGGGGAACTCCTCTCGTATTCGAACGTATCCACTCGTATTTGGTGTGATATGACATCACATTGGGATTGTAGCATATTTGTTCGCATTGTCAATAGTCTAAAGCAATTCAATTACGACTACTCGTCTTGATCGTCTTGTTCGGCAATAATCCGCACCAAACTCACCGATGGGTCAATCCGCAATTCTCCATACGTCGGGAATTCTGCGCGGATATATTCATGCCCGTCGACAAATTCACTGTCAATCACATCACCATCGCCATACGGCAAACAAAAAATCCGTTGCCCAGCCACAAACCGTGGCACATCTCCAAATCGTGATTGCACCGGTGTTGTAGCCGCTGGAGCGTTGCGGGCAGTCGGGAGCTGTTGTTGAATCTGCTTGCGAATATTCGCCATAATCCGACTGACGTTTGGTGCCGCAGGGGTCGCCTCTGCCGGCGGATTTACCCGGCTCGGCGGTCGACTCGCTGACGGTGGTGGGGTGGCCGGCGTGCTTGGACGCACACTACTGGGCGCCGGAGGCGTATTTGGCCGACTCGGCACCGGCGTGCTTGGACGCACGCTACTGGGCGCCGGAGGCGTATTTGGCCGACTCGACACCGGCGTGCTTGGACGCACGCTACTTGGCGTAGACGACGTATTTGGCCGGCTTGTCGCTGGCGTGCTCGGGCGCACACTACTTGGCGTAGACGCAGGATTTGGCCGACTCGGCGCCGGCGTGGTTGGCGCGGGGGCCGAGGCGGGTGGTGTAGGTTCTGGAGCAGTTCGTTTGGGACGCGTAGCCCATGAACGCCGTGGTGGCACTGGAGTATTACGATTCCCCCCCATCGGAGGGTATTTTTGGGGAGCAGTCACATCACTCGGCGCACCCGGCGTCGCACTGGGAATCACCGTGTACATTTCGTCGTCATCACGCACCGGTGGTATAGGGATAGCTGCGGTGGATGGCTCATCACGCCGTGGTGCTGGCATTGCAATCGGCGGCAATGTCGGGCTGGGCGCCGGTGTCGCAATCCCACGGGCGCCGATCAAACGCCGGAGCCATTCATTGTCAAGTTGACAACTTTCGGCCAACAATGGATCTGCCTGCAATGTCTGGGCAATCGCCACCGCCGTCACCAGCACTTCTTCAATATGCGCAAACATCCATTCCGCAGCCCCATTGCCCCCTGGTTGGGCATCAATGATATACAGCCGACGAAAGGTCGTATCGCCACACGGCACCACTGCAGATGTTTTTAACATGCTCAATACGGGCAATGTCAACACGACACTCCAGCCAATCCGCAAGGCAGCGTCATCGACACACTGTGGTACATCGATCCACCACCCAGGCGCGCTCCAACGACTTTCGAGTGGGGTAGCAAACAGATGATCGCGCACGGTGTCGTCGCGCAATTCACGCATCCCCACAATCCGCTCGGTCACCAACACCCGGCCGTAGGTCACGACGGCGCCTTGACTCAATGTGTGCGTAGTTTTGGTGTCACGAATCGCCACCTCACAGGAGCGTAATGGTAAGGTTCGTCGTTGCGCCACATCAGGTTGCAGTACCACACTGCCATCGTCTTCGTTGCGTTGGATGACCCGCATCCCCCCATACCACGGTGGCACCGACGCCCCTTTGGCCAACCAACGCTCAAACCCAGTTGGGTCAAATGGTGCATCGAGGCTGATTTCACCAATTTGCAAGAGCACTGGTAACCCAATCGCCGATAACAAATGAAAATCGTCGTAGGGGTCGTCTTCGCCAGCACTCACCCAGCCTTGATTGTTGGGTAATGCCAGCAATTGTTGACGTTCGACCAAGCGTTCACGTAATTCACTCGCATGCCACGCCGTGATTTCTTCATCGCGCAACGGCCATTCATAGGCCGCCGCACGCAAATGTTGGGTCAGCACATAGGCATTGAGGGCAGCCAGTGGCCAATCGACCGTGAGATTTTCAACCAACCGCGTCGGTACCTGTGAATACCAGCTATCGAGGGGGTGCGACCCCAGCAATACGACCACGGCATGGTAGCCACTCCGCAACGCTTGTGCTAAGAGCCAGCGATCATCGGCGACGCCCGCCACAATCAATACTTGCGCCCCTGTCAGTTGGGCACCCACAGTAATACTTTGTTGGGGGTCAGTCTCGGGGAGCAGATGTTGCTCGACATCACGGGCGTATAAATGCGCCGTATAGCCTGCATCACTGATTTGTACAGCTAAATCATGGGCGATGGCTAGATAGTCTTCGGGTAAATGCCACACCGACACATCGACCATATCGCTGGGGTAATCGTCAGCAGGAATCATGCGCCATGTGCCCACACCGAGGCTCCGCAACACGGCATCCAACCCATCAGCTGGCATACTGGTTGCCAACCACTGCACCACCTGCATGCTGGCATAGCGATTGACCACGCGTTGCAATCGCACGAGCAGGGCCGCGATATGGTACATGCCGATCCCGGCAGCCATATGCAAATCGACCAAGCCAATCAGTCGCACTGCTTCCCAGCACGGGCGCCATGTGCGGTCGTGGTAACGCAATAGTCGGCGGTGCAAGGCTTCGTACGTCACAATCAACAAGCGCGCCTGCGGCATATCACCGCTACTATCACTGATGACCGCAACGGTAATGTCGTGATCGAGTACGTTATCGACAAAAGTATTGACTTCGTGACATACCACTTGGGCGGCGATATCGTCGTGCACCAACAACATGGCGCGACTACCGGGGATGTCAATCAGCTGGTTGACGGTAAGACAAATCATGCTCAGCAATCGGCGCGGATGCGCTGCGACAATCGCAGCTGGCTCACCACGCCGCATTGCCATCAATGTGGTGGCATGATGCGGCCGGAACGGCTCACCCGTCAAATTAACCCATGCATGCGAAACAACCTGCTCCACCGCCAAATGAGTAATTCGTTGCCCAGGATTGCCTGGTATTTGCCGATGCAGGCAAACGATGTCTGCACCGTATTGTTGACCAAATGTGTCAATCACATCATGGATGCGCGCTGCCATACCATGCCCTTTTTTATAAAAATCATGCAAAATCTGCGCTATTACCTAGTGTAGCACAATCAGTTCCGAGATTCATCCCGACTGGATTGACCCCAATTCACAAATTCATCCAAATTGCGCTTGCAAATTGATTTCGGCTGTGATATTATACACCTCGTTGTTGTGACGCACGAGCGGGAGCAGCAAGCGGTAAGCGGCGGCCCCATCGTCTAGCGGCCTTGGACGTCACCCTCTCAAGGTGAAGATCGTGGGTTCGAATCCCACTGGGGTCACCAAAACATTCCGCAACAAATCCACATGGGGATGTGGTGTAGTCGGCCTAACATGCGACCCTGTCAAGGTCGAGACCGCGGGTTCGAATCCCGTCATCCCCGCCACAGACACCGCCAAGTGCAATGCACTTGGCGATTGTGTTTTTATTCGCTATTTTTATTTTGCCCCACCATACTATTATTTTGGCGCCCTACCATGCTATTATGTCGTACCCTGCCATGCTATTATCGACGCAGAAACACCGTTCTATCACCAATGAAAACGAGGATCCACATGGATGCAGCTAGTGCCTTTCGTGAATTAGTACTCAACCATTCTGGCCAGCAACCAGACCACAAAAAGCTAATGAACGTCACTTTTTTCATGGGAGCGGGGTTTTCCAAAACCTGGGATCCCACGTCACCTACCGGCAATGAGCTTTTCACCTTCCCCAAGGAGTTTTTGGCCGACATTGCAGCCAATATCGAAATCGACGAACTCTTGACCCAACCAGGCTACCCTTCCATCGACGATACGGCACCAAGTAAATTCAAAGAATTACTCTACAATCTCAGCATGCAATTGAAGTATCCAGGCATCCGCACCCGCTATATGGATGAGCTGAGTATTCGCTATACCATCGACGAAATCAAAGCCATCGTGCTCAAACGCTTTGAAACAATCTCTTCCCTCAATTATTATGATGAAGCCTTGGGACGATTCCCGGCGCCGCCACATCCCAGTGATAACCAAAAAAGCATCCTGCAGTTCTTTCAGTGGCTGAGTGAACATCAAGTCAATGATAATGGTGCCGCGCGTGGTGTCCATATGAATTTCTTGTCGACCAACTACGATTATGTCATCGAAACGATTTTGGACAATACCGGCGAACGCAATGCCGTACGCAATACGTACCGCGGCGTCACGGCACGGTTTATCGACGGCAAACGCAACACCAATATCGTCCAAGACGCTTGGTCGATTACCTCACTTTTGAAAATCAACGGGGGCTTCGAAATCATCCCCAATGGCAACATGTATGAATTCGACTACCGTCGGCGCTCGTTTGATGATGTACGTAATCGCGCCCCCGAAATCATGATGCCCTCCAAAGAGCAAGATTACTCCAACCCTTACTTTATGTCGATCTTCCCCAAAGCGGTCCGGTTATTACAAGAAAGCGACGTTTTGGTGTTGGTGGGGTATAGTTTGTCCGAAGAAGACGCCTTATTGCGGTTTTTGATTCGCCAATTTGCCGAGGATTTGCGTGACGTACATGGCAAATATATTTTTTATATTGACTATACCGATCCTGCAGTCCTCAACGAGCGCCTACAAGGCTGCTTCCGGTACATGAATCGCATGGATGTCAACAACGTTTTCACCTATTCGGGGGGGTTTGTGAACTGGGTAACGCAAATCCTTAACCCACAGTAATCATGACACAACCCACTTTCAAACTCTGATTTGACGCTAGCCCTTGCACACGCTACAATACAAGGACGGATTCAGGCTGGGGCAGTGTGCCTACAGCGGGGAGCAGTGATGTTCGAAAGCCTAGCGGATCGCTTACAGGCAGTATTCAAAAAGCTCGGTGGCAAAGGCCGCTTGGGCGAAGAAGACGTGCGCGAGGCGATGAAGCAGGTCCGATTGGCCCTGCTCGAAGCCGACGTCAACTTACAAGTAGTCCGTGACTTTGTCGCCAAGGTATCAGAACGAGCCGTAGGCGAAGAAGTATCACGAAGTTTGACGCCGTCCCAACAAGTCATCAAGATTGTCCGCAACGAATTAGTATCGTTGCTGGGTGATGCCGAAGTGCCGTTGGCCGATGCCACCTTGCCACCAACCGTCATTATGTTGGTCGGATTACAAGGTGCTGGTAAGACGACGCACGCCGCCAAACTTGCCTTATATCTACGCAAAAAAGGCAAGCGTCCATTGTTGGTAGCCGCTGACGTCTATCGCCCTGCGGCGGTAACACAGCTCGAATCGCTAGGGAAGCAGATTAATATCCCGGTCTACAGCGAGGGGACAGCTGCCAAGCCAACCGACATTGTCGCGCGGGCATTAGCGTATGCTCGGCAAGAGCACTGCAATTATGTACTCATCGACACTGCCGGGCGCTTACAAATCGACGACACTTTGATGACTGAGCTCAGTGACATTGTTGCAATAGCCCAGCCCCACGAGCGGTTGTTGGTCGTAGACGCTATGATTGGGCAAGAAGCAGTGCGGGTCGCCGACGAGTTCAACAAGCGTGTGGCCTTGAGCGGTATCATTTTCACCAAGGTGGATGGTGATGCACGTGGTGGGGCAGCCTTGTCGGTACGGGCGGTGACAGGCGTACCGATTAAGTTTTTGGGCAGTGGTGAAAAAATCGAAGCAGGCACGCTCGAAGTATTTCATCCCGATCGGTTGGCTTCGCGGATTCTCGGAATGGGTGACGTATTGTCGCTCATCGAGCGTGCCGAGCAGACCATCGACCAAGGCGAAGCCGACCGCATGCAAAAGCGGCTTTCCAAAGGGGCATTTGACCTCGAAGACTTTTTGTCGTCGATGAAGCAAATGCGCCAACTCGGGCCCATCAACCAGATTCTCGGCATGTTGCCGGGCATGGGTCAGCTGGCTAAGGCCGGCGATCTGGTCAACGAGAAGGAATTACGTCGTGTTGAGGCTATCATCCTTGCGATGACCCCCGGCGAGCGACGCAATCCGGATATAATCAAGGGCAGTCGAAAAGAGCGGATTGCCAAGGGGAGTGGCACGTCGAGCCAACAGGTTTCGGCGTTGCTCAAAAACTTCCAGCAGATGCAACGGGTAATGAAGCAGTTCGGCGGCAAATCCAAGGGCCGCATGCCTGACCCGCGTGAATTAATGCGCCGGCTCCGCTAAAGCAACACACAGCACGTTACGTGTAGGAGGCAGATCGTACTATGGTCACTATTCGTTTGCGCCGCGCCGGCAAAAAGAAGCAACCCAGCTATCGTTTGGTCGTGGCCGATTCACGGGCACCCCGCGACGGCAAATTCATCGAGATTGTCGGTCACTACAATCCGGTACGCCAACCCCAAGAGCTCGAAGTCAAGGCTGATCGCATCCGTCATTGGATGAGCGTCGGTGCCCAACCTTCCGAGACGGTGGTACGGTTGCTCAAGCGCGTCGATGTTCTCGATGCCAATGGCAAACCCACCCCGGTCGTCAGCTAGAAATCAACTAGATGCGGACGTTACTCGAGTACATGGTGCGGAACCTCGTCGACCATCCCGAGGCGGTACAAATCCGCGAACGGGCGACACCGTATGCCGTCAATTATCGCTTGAGCGTAAGCTCACAAGAAGCTGGCAAAATCATCGGACGCAACGGTCGCGTGGCCAAAGCCATTCGTGATTTGGTAGCAGTAGCAGCGGCACGCCAAGGCAAGCGTGTCCATATTGATATCGAATAACCCATGAGCGACGCATACACCCCCAATGCCGATGAGTTATTGCTCATCGGCACCCTGACCAACGTCGTCGGCCTGCGTGGCATGGTCCGACTGAACCTTGTGTCAACACAGCCCGAACATTTGGCCAAATCACAACCAATGTTGTATAGCCACGATGGTAAGCGCTCGTTTCGGCTCCGTAGTCTATCGCACTACAAAGGCGCACTCTACACTGCCACCCTCGGTGGCGTGGCGACGCGCGACCAAGCCGAAGCCTTGCGCAACACCGATCTATACATCATTGCCAGTGCCGCTGCCCCCCTCGACAACGACGAGTACTTCATCCATGATTTACCAGGGATGACTGTCGTCGATGAAGCAGGGACGGTCATCGGTGTCATTAACGATGTGATTACCACTGGTGCCAGCGATGTCATCGTCATCGAGCGCCCCGGGTTATCCGAAGCACTCGTACCGATGGTCAAAGCCTTTGTGCGCCAGCTCGATGTCGCCAATCGTCGCCTAACGATTGCGCCCATCCCCGGCTTAATCGCCGAAAGTTAATCAATCGGCGAAAGCTAATCAACGGTGGCGTCGGGGTGACTCGACGCCACTGCTATATGCGCGCGCATCCACTCATCACGATCACTGCGAATGATGGGATTGCGAAACAGCCGTACCCACCCCGCCACATACCCCACCATCTTGGCGACATCCCCCACAACCCGTAACCATGGCACCAGTCCCATGGCTGCCACGATTTGCCAGCCGTTGACCCCTTCACCAAAACGCCGCCACAAACGCACCCACGGCATCCGACTATAGGCTCCCATGCCAATTGCCAGCAACAACCACCCCCAACCCCCAAGGCTGGCGAGTACCAATGCCCACAAATAAACGGCATAGCGGATAGCATGTCGCCGTGGCCAAAGCCCCGCCACTGCATCACCCCGCGCATAAAAATAATACTGCCGTGCAAATTGCACAATATCTGACCGTGGCTGGAAGTGTACCAAGGCGTTCTCAACAAACACTAACCGCATCCCCGCCTGCTTGAGCGCTAAATCATACAACACATCTTCACAATGCGTGGCCCATTCAGGATACCCAGATACCCGCTCCCAAGCACTTTTGGTGAATGCGACCGACTTCCCAAATGGCAAAAACGTCGCGCCATCGATTTCATCGGGATCACGATAGTTGGTGTTGCCCAACGCTAACTCAAATACACTGCGTGGTAATGGCCGAAAAAAACCGCCCACCACATCAGCCTCATCACTAATCAGTGGCGTGGTAATCCGTTTGAGCCAATGACGGTCTAACAACAACCCCGCATCGGTACAAGCAATAATATCACCTGTGGCATGGAAGATCGCATTGTTGCGCCCAGACGGGATGTTGTATCCCCCTTTGACAAGCCGGATTGGGTAGCCGACATCAATATAACTTTGCACAATTAATGCCGTATCGTCTTGACTATTGCAGTCGTTAATCACGATTTCATCAGCCGACCAACTTTGCCCAATCATTGATTCGAGCAATTGCGTAATGTTATCGGCTTCATCGCGTACCGTACATACCAACGATATTTTTTTGGCCATGTGTGGCTCCATTTCGCAGTGTGACAACTACAGTTACAGTTGACACCTTCACACAATCAGTCTTACAAAACCATTGTCTGTAGTATACTTATAAATAGGGAACTTAGGCAACATATTACACGTCATATTATCACTGTTTTAACAGGATTTCTATTTATGTCTATCATTCGTATCTTGGGCGTCGCTATTTTCATCACCGTACTTGCCAATTGTGGCAGTCAATCAGTCGAGACACCCTCAGCCACACCCTGGCCAAGTGCCACCGTCCCGGCAATCACCCCAACCATCCCAACCACCCCAACTGATACCGTCGTAGCCGCTGTAGCCACACCCATAGCCGCCACAGATACCCCCGCGGTAGTGATTAATACCGCTGACACCTTGGCGTCAGGACTCACGCCCGAAGGCTATCATGTCCTCGGCGATATGGCCGCACCTATCACTTTTATCGATTATTCTGACTATTTCTGAGGAAGCTGTGCCTTCCACGTGCTGGAAGTAGAACCACAACTAATTGATACCTATGTCCGTACCGGCAAAATGCGGATTATTGTCCGCCCCCTCTTCACAACGGGCGAAGATTCGTTACTCGCAGCCCATGCCAGTGAATGTGCCGGTGAACAACAGCACTATTTCGCCATGCGGGCCGCTATTTATGCCGATCAAGGTGGGCTGTTTGCAGCCGAAAGTATGACCGCCGGATTGAGCCAGCGTGCCCAAAGCATTGGGCTCGATGGAGCCGCGTTTGATAGCTGTATGCAAAGCGATAAATACCGCCTACCACTACTCACCGGATATACGCGGGCCAAAGAATCAGGTATTAATTCGCGCCCCGTCTTTGAAATCAACGACCAACGGATTATCGGCGCACGTCCTTTCAGCCAATTTGCTGATATTATTGACCAACTTATCCCCTAATTACCAGCCGAGTATCAGTGGTTTTTGACATTCCTACTAGTATCCGCTTTACGGTACCTTGCTATACTATGTGGTAGATAACACTTCCCGAAAGACATACTATGATTCGTCGTAATTTACTACCAATTGGATTTATGGGCATTATTGGGTTGATGGCACTGCTTGTCATGACCCAGCCACCCCCTGCCCAATCTGCCAATCCAGGAGATGACTACCCCTATCCGACCCCGACAATTATGTCGTTCCCCACGGTACCAAGTGATATTATCACCGAAACACCTAGCGAAACACCTAGCGAAACACCTAGCGAAACACCTAGCGAGACGCCCAGTGAGACGGCAACAGCAACCATTGACACACTCTTGACCCAACCAACAGATATCCTTGATGACCAAGCCCAAACACCGACAGTAGGCGTTGATGCGCCAATCAGTGACCCAGTTGCCGTAGCACCACCCGAAATCCTGCGCTGTAGCCCTAATACTGTCCATTTATTGAGTGGGCGGACGACCTCCGACACGCAATTATTATTAAAATTCGGCACACGGGTGGTCGGTGGCGGCACCAGCGACAGCACCGGTTTTTTTGCCATCCCACTCAAAATGGGCAAAGAACCCCAAGGTGATTACACGATATCGGTAGTCACCCGTGCCAAAAACATCACTGTCGCAACACTACCGTGTGTGGTACCGTAATACATCAAGAGTAGTCAATATGACGCATCCATGGCAACATACGATCCAACAAATCACCCAACATGATTACGGGGTCAAACCACACACGTTACCGATGGTGCACCATCACGATGGGCGCGTGGCACGCGTCAATCAGCCTCCTGACGGCGTCACACCCCGAGCTGCAGCCGTGTTGATACTCGTGATACCCAATCAACACGATATCGACATTGTATTGACACGCCGGGGCGGGAATTTACGCCAACATGGAGGTGAAATTTCCTTCCCGGGCGGCAAAGTCGACCGTGACGAGACAGCGGTGATGGCAGCCCTGCGTGAAGCCGAAGAAGAATTGAGCATTCCAGCCACTGCAGTCCACGTTGTAGGCACACTTCACACCATCTATGTCCCCCGGAGCAATCATATGGTCACGCCGGTGGTGGCATGGTGCGACACACAACCAGATTTTGTGCCCAATCCTGCAGAGGTTGCCGAAGTATTCATGACATCCATCAGTACCGTGCTCCCGGTAGATGCTCTTTGTATCGAAGAACGTCAATTTGGTGATGAGCAATTACTTGTCCCGTATTTTTTGATTCACGACTATCGTGTCTGGGGGGCAACCGCATTGATGTTATGCGATTTCGTTGCCCGGATCCGTGCCTATCATGCGTATACGCTGACATACGACCAGCGCACACAATGACCGTTCAAACCTGTTTTTGAAAGAAAAGGACGAACCTATGACTACAAAACGCAAAATCGGCATTGTAGGCGCCATCCTCGGCGCAGTAGGAGTCGCCGCCTTTGCGACTCTGCGCCAGTCGCTGCCACAAACCAAAGGCAAATTAACCCTCAGCCAATTACAACAACCCGTCGAAGTATTGCGTGACCGTTGGGGTGTACCACATATTTACGCCCAAAACACCCATGATTTATTTGTTGCCCAAGGCTTTGTGCATGCCCAAGACCGGTTGTGGCAAATGGAAACCCAGCGCCGCCTCGGGTTTGGCCGATTGTCAGAAATCACCGGTGCCCGTACCCTTGAAACAGACCGCTATATGCGTATCCTCGGGCTCGGGCGCTCAGCCCAACGCGATGTCGAAACACTCAGCGAGCAATCGCGTACCGCGCTCGAAGCCTATATCAGCGGCGTCAATGCCTATATCACCCAAAACCGCCGCAAGCTCCCCCCAGAGTTTCGCTTACTCCGGCATACCCCAGAGACGTGGAGTATCGCCGATGTCCTGGTGTGGGGCAAAGTGATGGCGCTCAATTTATCGGGCAATTGGCAACAAGAAGTGTTGCGCGCCCAAATGATTGCCAAAGTAGGGGCGAATCGCACTGCAGTCTATGAAGCCCAACAGCGTGATGATTTGCCGACAATCGTGCCTGCGGGCATGCAGTACCATAGCGACATCGGCAGTAGTGCCCTCAATATGGCGGCTGCCGCTAGCCCATGGATTGGTGACAACGAAAACAACGGCAGTAATAATTGGGTCGTGGCCGGCAGTCGTACGACGAGTGGATTACCCCTCCTCGCCAATGATCCCCATCTCAGTATCACCGTGCCCTCAATCTGGTATGAAAACCACCTCAATGCCCCCGATTACCACGTCGCCGGTGCCAGTTTTGCTGGTGTGCCAGGTGTGATTATCGGCCACAACGAGCGCATTGCTTGGGGCGTCACCAACGGCATGAACGACGTCCAAGATTTGTATATCGAACGGTTTGATACTAATGACCCCGCCGGACGACGCTATGAATTCCAGGGCGAATGGCGCAAAGCAGAGCTCATCTACGAAACCATCAATGTCCGTGGTGGGGCACCCTTAATCGAGCCGGTGCGGATTACCCACCATGGACCAATCATCACCCCGCTCATCAAAAGCGATGGCAGTCGTGAACAACAACCATTAGCCCTGCGGTGGACGGTCTATGCCGCAACCACCTTGGTCGATGCGATTCTCGATGTCAATCGTGCCCAGGATTGGGATTCGTTCCGCGCAGCGTTAGCACAATGGGATGTGCCACCCCAAAACTTTGTCTATGCCGATGTCGAAGGCCATATCGGCTACCAGCTCGCTGGTGCCATCCCTCTGCGTGCCAATGGTACGGGCCGGGTACCGGTGCCAGGCTGGACGGGTGAGTACGAATGGAGCGGCATGGTGCCCTTTGCCCAGCTCCCCGCCAGCTACGACCCTGCGACTGGCTTCATCGCTACCGCCAATAATCAAATCGTCCCGGCTGATCACATGCCCCCCATCGCCGGGGAATGGTTGAGCGGCTGGCGGGCAGCCCGCATCACCCAATTGCTCCAACAACACGAACGCCACGATGCGGCGACGTTTGCCCAGATTCATGGCGATTATCGGAGCCTGCCAGGCCTCGAAGTGGTCACACTCGCCGGGCGATTCCCCGATGGTGACCCTATCGCCAATCAAGCCCGAGCCTTGCTGGCGGCCTGGGACGGCATGCTGTCAACCCATAGTATTGCCGCAACCATTGCTGTCCAATTCCTCGATGAATTGCAACAGGTCGTCTTTAGTCCTGTCAGCGATGTCATGAACACCACCGTGGGGATAGGGCTATTTGCCTCACGTCCTGGACGCGAATACATGCAACGGGCCTTGCCCGGTATTTTGGCCGCTGCCACCCAAAACGATAATGATTGGTTTGGCGATACCCGCGCATGGGATGACGTTATCCCCCTCGCCTGGCAACGGACTATTGCGGTGCTGCGCAAACGGTTGGGCACCAATCTCAACGCCTGGCGCTACGGGGCCTGGCATACCATTATGTTTAGTCATTCACTTGGGAGCATTCCATTGGTTGGCAATCTGTTTAATCGCGGCGTGTTTGAGTTGACCGGCAACCGCGATACCGTCAATCTCGGTGATATCAATACGACCCCTTCGGGCATCACGACATACTCGTGTCCATCGGTGCGCTTGATTTGTGATACGTCTGACTGGGAACGTAGCAAAAGCATCCACCCCATTGGCCAATCAGGGCATCCCCTCAGCCAGCACTATAGCGATTTCATTAAACCCTGGCTTAATGTCGAATATCATCCCATGCCGTGGCTCCGCCGCCGGGTCGAGGAAGTCAGCCAAGATACTCTTGTATTGATGCCCTAACTCTTCTATTGTCAAAAACTCCCTCGCTCCACAACAATCGTGGCCTGCGAGGGAGTTTTTTGACACCAAATCATGAGGAGGCAAACATTACAGATGCATTACAGTTCATTCACCCGACTGCCCCGATAGTTTTCACATCACAAACGTGCAACTATGCCAGTCAAGAGTGCACCAAAGCGGGGGCGTGCCGCATCACCGGCGGCAATTACTTCTTCGTGATTGGCGGGGCTGCCATCAGGCAAGGCTTGATTGGTGACGAGCGAAATCGCAAGCACATTCATGCCGCCATGTCGTGCCACGATTGCTTCGGGGGCGGTCGACATGCCCACCACATCGGCACCGAGCCGTTGGCACATGCGCAACTCGGCACCCGTTTCGAACGACGGGCCGGCCAACATGATATAGACCCCATCGCGCAAGGTGGTGCCTTGCGTTGCCGCAACGTCGTGCGCCAATGCCCGCAACGCCGGATCATAGGCATCGAGCATAGCGGGGAAGCGGACTCCCAAGCGTTCATCGTTGGGACCACGTAAGGGATGGTGCCCCGCCATACCTGGCATAAAAATATGATCGGTCACACACACCAAATCACCCACTGGCCATTCAGGGCGCAAGCCCCCTGCCGCATTCGTCGCAAGCAACGTCGTACAGCCCAGTGCCTGCATGACCCGCACCGGCAAGGTGACTTGGTGCATGTCATAGCCCTCATAAAAATGAAAGCGGCCACGCATCACCACCACCGGCGTCCCGCCCATCAACCCAATCGCTAATTCACCACGGTGCCCATGGACGGTTGATTGGGGGAATCCGGGAATGTCGGTATAACGAATGACGGTGGCATCGACGAGCTCATCGGCGAGTGCGCCCAGCCCTGACCCCAAGATGATCCCAACGCGCGGGCGAAGCGCCGTGCGTGCCTGAATCGCAGCCACGGCCTGTTGGATTTGTTCGAGTTGATGTGCCATTTATTTATGCATCCTTGCCATATAAACGTTGGATCTTTGTATTAAACTCGTCGTCGTCCAAAATTCCTTTGGCATGTAAAATCTCGAGTTGGCGCAAAATCGTTTCCCGCTCTTCTGCTGCTGCTTCGTCAATTACCTCATCCTGTGCGTCATTAGGATCTTCATTGCCATGCGGTGGAGTGGGTGCTAATCCATCTGCGTCATCTATTGCTTGTTGCAGACCATGTACGTGATTGTTATCATCACCATATTCATCTGCGCGATTCCGCTCATGCGCAGGGGCATCATCCATATGCCGATCAACGACGTGATGCTCACTATCGTTGTCTGCTTGACCCACTTCATCTTGCAATGAGCGGGCAAGAAACAGCGCTTGTTTGAATTCCAACGGCTTCGCAATATTCCGCATTTCTTGGATGCCACTTTCGGCAGCAGTCAACACGGTCACATCACCAAAGCCAAACAGTCGCCCCCAAAACGTCTGGTTGAGCGTAATATCATTAATTTTATCCAACACCGATTCCACCATATGGCGGTTAAACACTCCCTCAAAGCGCATCATCCGCATGTTCGTAATCACCACGCAGTCGTTATACCATTTGAGGTAGTCGAGCACCCCGCTCACGACCAACACCGTCGTTGCAAGCCCAAGTGCACCATAGACGATTACTTGGAGGGTGTTTTGTGTCATATTGTATTTGGTGAATACCATACTCACTACAGAGAAGGCGACTAATGTCAACCCAATGAGAATCATCTCGGTGATGATTTGACCAAGCATCAATACCACATGCTTACGCCCGGTATACAAGATTTCTTCATCTGCAACCAGATTCGATTCTATATAGCCCATTTACGGCTCCTTTGTAAAAAATATATGCATCTACCGCATACCAACACTTACATTGATTATAGCGCAGGTTGCCTGTTTTTTGTGCTATTTTTATTGATTACTTTCACTTACCCTAGTAATCTTGATATTCCTTGAGTCGCACATCATCAAAAAACACCGCCGAGCGCAAAGGTTGTTCGCTATGGCGCACCACCCATTGTCGCAACAAGCGAAATGCTTGGGTATGCAGTGCAAACGGCTGAACGGTCTGTGCCACTACTGCCAGTGGTTCGCGTTGCACAAAGCGTAACAGCTTAAAGAGCGCCAAACTAATCGTCGCGGCGTGAGTATCAGCACGCACACAATCAGGGCAGAGCATCCCCCCTTGGGTAATACTCCAGCGCTGCGCATGCTCATCTAACAACGCACCACACACCGCACAATCAAACACTTGTGGCCGATAGCCTGCCACGTCACTCAGCTGCAGGGTATACCAATGCATAACCATTTCGACATGACAGGGCTGACAGAGCATTTGCAGGCTAGCGAGTAAATGCGTAAGGGCAGGCGAAGCGGTATCTTCGTCGGTGACAAAATTATCGGTGAGTTCGGCCACATAATAACCGGCAGCCATGGTGTATAAGCGGTGTTGAATCGCCTCAAAACGGTCAATGGCCACACTTTGGGTCACCACATCACGATTTTTGCCTGCAGCCAACTGCAACTGGCAATGACTCAACAATTCGAGGTGCCCCGCCAACCGGCTCGCCGTTTTGCGGATCCCCCGGGCATTGGCACTAATTTTGCCCACTGGCGTCAAAATCGTCAGCACCCGATCGGCTTCACCCACATCAATACGTTTGATAATCACTCCCGTCGTGCGATAGAGTCGTTCACCCATGGGTATCACCTGGCGGCGTGCGCATTTGGGCGATACGGCGACGAATGGAGCGCACCGCGTCATTCTGTGTCGCTAGGTGTTGCAATGCAGCATCAATGATGGCCAGCTCGGCATCATCAAATTGGCTAGGACGTAATTGTTGCGTATCGATGAGGTACCCGGCGTGACGCAACCGCCGTACCACCCCAATTGCATCACTCGGCGCCACCACAATCCGGGTCGCATCGAGCACTTCATGTGCCGGCAAGTGAATGCGCCGGTCATGTTGAATATCATGGATGACAGCGGCATCACTGCTACTTAACATTACGACATTACTGACGCTTATCTGCGCCACCTCTGCCCCCCACAGCCGGAGCATTGCCTGCATTTCAGCGGGAATCGGTTGGGCGGTAATCGTTGCCAGCACATCGATGTATTCGGCTAGTGTCATCCCTTGCGCCAAGGCGCGTTTGACCCGTGCCGGAGATATTTGCGCGGTAATCGCATCTTGCCAATCGGCAATCCGGTGCAATTGAAAGCGGGCATAGATATTGGTGGCATCAGGCACCACCACACACATATCGGGTTCGAGTACCACAGCAGATGGCGCCACCACCGGCGGTACGACAGCCAACCCTGCATGCCACGCGCCTAATTGGGTGCGCCGCACGTACAGACCATTGCCAGCCCACTCGACCAATCCCAGCCACGCCAGCGGGCCCATCAGCATATAGCGCATCAATTGGCCATCTTCGTCATCCCAGTGGGCTGGCCAGCCAGCAGGGAGCTTCCAGCGCCCATCTGCGGGCATAGGACGCATCACATCAGGCCAACTCATACGCAATTGGGCAATAATATCGTCACCGGCACACCATGTATCGGGTAAATGGGGCAACACGGCTTGGAGCATGGTGCGCCGTACTAAGCGCACATCTAATGGTGGCGGTCGGCGCTTCGGCCCCAACTCCCACTCGCTCCACGCCGCTTGCAACCACGCCCGGGCCAATTCTTGTTGGCGGATATGGGGGGGGTGCTGTAGCCATTCCAGCAATAATTGGGTAGGCACAACCAAATTGGATTGGGCCTTTAGCGCTCCACCGGCGAGCAACGTCGCCACCAACCATTGCAAATAGGGCGCTGTCACGCCATCGGTTGAAATCCGATTCAACACTACTTGTGATACCTTGCCATGATGTTGCAACGGCACACGCCCATCAAACGCCAAACAGGCGAGTTGGAGCAATATTTCATCACGTGGCAGTATTGCATCCCCATCCAATGCCACCGATTCAGGGACGGTCAATACGGGCAATGGCGGTACGAGGAGTGCTTCAATATCAGGCAGCACCGCCCAATACCCACCATCATGCGCAACAGGCCACACGAGCCCGGCCATCACGAGTGTTTCGAGTGGGGAATGATGCGGGTAGATTGCCAACAATGTCCGTGGTGACAATGTGGTCAGATTGGTACGCAATGGACCACCCACCGCTTCGCACAACAGCATCGGCAATTGCCCGCCGGCCCGTCTGATACGGTCAAGCAGGGCACGGGCAGCGGGTGCGAGGCGCAGACAAAGCTGTTGCCAAGTCGCTGGTTTGTGCAACACCGCCATCAGCTGGAGTTCGCCGCAACCATGCACTGCCGCCATCGTGGCGCGATCGCTTAGCGACAAAGATTCCAGCGCATAAGATAACGACGCAATGTGCATTTTTCCTCCAATACGCGCAACAAGTCGCGTACATGCGGAATCGTCCGCCACGGTGCCGGTAAATCCGCGGGATAGCGTGCTTCATCCCGCGTAAATGGATTTTTATACAAGGCTGGCCGTTTGATCCAGACGCTCCGCATACCAGCAGCCTGCGCCCCTCGAATATCGGCATCTGGGTTGTCGCCAATCATCACACAATCTGCGGGGTCACTCGCTAATGCGTTAGCAGCATGCAAAAAAATCGCTGGGTCAGGTTTGGCCACCCCAAATTCTCCAGAAACTACGATTACGGGGAACCAGCGCGCCAAATCAAATTGCACAATTTTAGCCCGTTGGATCTCGCTTGGCCCATTGGTAATCAACCCCAATTTGTAGCGGGTCGCTAATGTATCTAAGAGCGGTGCGACGCCTTCATCGAGGCGCAAATCACTAAACCACGTCGCCCGACTCTGCGCACACAACTGTGACACCAGCGGCTCTTTGACACTGTATTGACCGAGGAATCCTGGCATATCTTTAAAAAAAATCCGTTGCGTAACCGCTGCTTGGAGAACATACGGTATCATCATCGGCGGGAGTGTAATCAACCACTCTTGCCATGCACTGTCAATATGTCGAAAACGATGCATGTCGAGGTCGTACAGCGTATCGTCGAGGTCAAAGAGCAGCGTGTTCATGCGTCCTTCATTTCGTGACAGTTCTACATCTCACTCGTATAATACCATGGAGCGTTTTTATTGTGAGAAAGTACCCATGACTAGCATCGTGATGTCTGATTTGGTTCGTTTGGTAACCAGTTGTGGCGGTTATGCCAAACAACAACGCCATCAACTTGCGGTCACCCGCAAATCCGACGGGTCGCTGGTCACCAACATTGATCAAGCCGTCGAAGCCCAAATCGTCGCCTATTTGCGTACAAACCACCCTACTCATGCCATTCTTGGTGAAGAAGGCACCTTTGTTGGCGACCAAAACCTCGCCAACCATGAATTTTTGTGGGTAATTGACCCCATCGATGGCACCTCGGCATTTGCCGGCGGCCTGACCGGTTGGTGTGTCGGCATTGGATTAGTCCATTATGGCAAACCGTATGCCGGATTTGTTTATGCCCCCATGAGCGAAGAGCTCTACGTTGCCACTCCTGATGGATTGGCACTACGCAACGAGCAACCAATTCACGTATCGACTACTCCTACAATTCAGCTCGACGACTGGATGGCCGTGCCTTCTGACATGCATCGCAAGTACGACATCAACTATCATGGTCGGGTTCGCACCACTGGCGCCACCATTATGTCGATGTGCTATGTGGCTGCTGGCATGGCTAGTGCGGCCTTGATTGGGAGCTGCAAAGCCTGGGACATCGCCCCCGCCCTCGCACTCGTCCACAACGCTGGCGCCGAATTATGGGGACTCGACGGGCAGATTGTTGACCTCAGTACCTTGCTCCACCCCGATGCAAAAACGCCTACCATGATTTGTGCCCCTCAAGACCAATTCCAATTCTACCGAAATACCATTGAGAAAATTGAATATTGAGAATGCACATTCGCCGTACCCAAGGAATACACCGACCAACCGGAGATTACCTAGGCTTTATAGCGCCTAGGTAATGACGCGATTGGACTCCGTGCCTTCCGCATGCCCTGTGCGCGATAACGAAGTAGGAAGTTTGACGCATGAAAGAGGAAGTGTCGTTGACATCATTCGGCGCGCGTCAACGAAGCAAATATCTCTGTGCGCTCTGCGTGCCCTGTGCGCGATAAATGATAATCCTACCGCGGTGTTTCGCCATTCTTTTTATTTCGGCTGTAACAAAAATTCACGTAAAATCGTGGCATAGCGAGCGAGCCCGGCGATACTTGTCCATTCTTCATCACTCGCAATCCCACCACCTATCGGCCCAAATTCCACACCTTCCCCACCCACTGCCATATAATGCCGCGCATCTGATGATCCTTGCGCACCATATAATTCACACTGTTGCCCTGTCACCGTCGTGGTGATTTGTTGCAGTCGTTGGATATATGGATTGTCGGGGTTGGTATAAAGTGCCGCTTCGTGGGCGAGGATGGTATATGTGGCTGTTGCAGGCAGCAACGCCGCAATATCAGCAACAATCGTGGCGTATTCTGATGGGACAAACCGGATATCAAGCCACAATTCGGCGCAGTCTGGCACCTTATTAAACGACATGTTGGGTGTTTCAATGCGCGCCACATTTACGGTTGTCACCCACATTTGTTGCGGCGGCGTGGGGTATTTTTGCAATACCTGCGCAACAAACGTATGCACCTGCACCAGCGCGTTATCGCCACGCCACGGATAGGCCCCATGGGCCGTTTCACCATGAAATTGCACCTGGATCCACAAAATCCCTTTGGCTTGATGGGCAATGGCAAAATTCGTCGTTTCGCCGGCTATCACAAAATCGGCACGTACACCTTGGTCGATTTGGTATTTGGTGCCATGAAAGCCACCCAATTCTTCGTCGGTCACAATTTGCAAACCGAGTGGGTAATCGACAATTTGGACGAGTTCGGCAAATACGTGGACTAGCACTGCGAGGTTTGATTTCATGTCGAGGGCACCGACACCATAGAGTTTGTCGCCTTCGATGCGGGGGATATATTGATAATCTTTACCAGGGATGACGTCTAAGTGTCCGTTGAGGATTATTTTGAAAACAGTGGGGCGCTGTGGCGCAGCATAGACCAAGATACTTCTGACGCCCGCATCTGAGAATTGTTCTACCGTCAGGTGCGGGAATAGACCGGCGAGATAATCCAATGCCATTGCCAATTCACCATGTCGGTCCGGATCTGTTTTAAAGCAAATCAGTGTTTGGCTCAATTGCACACTATCGATTGGCATGATGTGGTCACTCCTCATCCAAAACAAATCCCTTGCCGGGCATTTGGCCACGACAAGGGATTTGGTGTATACACAACCCAAAACGGAATTAACGCTTTGTGTATTGTGGGCGCTTGCGGGCGCGCTTGAGGCCCACCTTTTTGCGCTCTTTCATACGGGGGTCGCGGGTCAACAAGCCGGCGCTTTTGAGGGCGGGGCGCATTGCCACATCGAGGTCGAGGAGGGCACGAGCAATGCCATGGCGCACAGCGCTGCATTGACCCGACACACCACCACCAAACACCTTGGCCATCACATTGAAGCTACCGACTTGGCCGGTGGCTTCGAATGGGCGAGCCAATTCTGACACAAACAAGGCGCGATGCCCGAAATAGGCGGTGACGCTCTTGCCATTGACTACGATTTCACCATTGCCCCGATAGAGGCGTACACGAGCAACTGCAGTCTTGCGACGGCCCGTGCCTTGGTAATAGGTCTTCTCTGCCATCATATCCCTCTCGTCGTTGCGTTAGAACCGGGCCTGCGGAACAAACACGGTTGGCTGTTGCGCAAGGTGTGGATGCGTTGCACCAGCATAAATGCGAAGCTTCACCAATTGACGGCGACCAAGTCGCGTCTTGGGGAGCATGCCTTTGACCGCATAGCGCAAAATACGGTCTGGGTGTGTGGCCAACATACGGCGGTAGCTGACCGACTTGAACCCACCCGGATAATTCGAGTGGCGATAGTACATTTTTTGATCCTGCTTCTTGCCGAGCAGCTGGATCTTTTCGGCATTGATGATTACGACGAAGTCGCCACCGTCAATGTTGGGGCTAAATGTCGGTTTGTGCTTCCCACGCAATAGCGTGGCGATTTGGGTGGAAAGACGACCAACGGTTTGACCGTCGGCATCTACCACATACCAATCGCGTGACACTTCCGATGCCTTCTGTGAATAGGTTTTCATGCCCATATTCCTTACCTACAGCGTCATTTCACGTGTGACGGTTCCGGTCGCAATGCCGACGCGGGATAATCCACCGCCACCATTGTCAAGCCGTGCGCCGGAGCGAGTAACCCAGCCTGCTGGCGATTACGCCCCTGCAAGATTGCGTGCAACCCGGCAGTGGTTAAGCGCCCAGTACCAACCATAACCAATGTACCAACCATTATACGCACCATATTGCGCAAAAAACCATTTGCGCTTAGACGAACCACCACCACCTGTTGGCCATCACGGGTTGTGCGAATGCACGTTACCTCATCACAGCGCCGAGTTGTGGTGCCGACTGGAGCACCAACCGTAAATGCGGCAAAATCGTGTGTGCCGACCAAGACTTGTGCTGCAGCATGCATCGCTTCGCCGTCAAGCGGGCGCGCAATTGCCCAGGTACCACGCCGTAACAACGGCGATGCTACTAACCCATTATCAATGACATACTCGTATTTGCGCCGTTCGGCCCAAAACCGGGCATGAAACTGATCCGGAGCATCCCAAGCCGTCACAATCGCTACATCGGCAGGCAGTATCGCATTCATCGCCCGGACAATGGTGGTCAACGAGCGTTGACTTGAAGTCAACGTGTTGGCAACTTGTCCCGTTGCATGGACTCCTGCATCCGTGCGCCCTGCCAGCGTCATCCGTACCTGCTCGTTGTGCAGGCGGTACCACGCCGACTCGAGTTCACCTTGCACCGACCGTCCCTCGGATTGCCATTGAGAGCCGACCAAATCGGTGCCATCATAGGCTACTTGGAACGCAATATTGCGCACCAGATCACCCAATTACAGCAGCTCGATAATTGCCATTTCGGCGCCATCACCCAACCGGGGTCCCAATTTGGTGATACGTGAATAGCCGCTGCTACGATCTTTGAATTGCTCAGGCGCGAAGGCAAACAAGGCACGCATGGCCTCTTTGCTGGCCAAGCGTGACAACGCCAACCGGCGATTATGTGGGTTGTCAATCCGCCCGATCGTAATCAATGATTCGATTTCAGGCTGGATGGCCTTGGCTTTGGTGATGGTGGTTTTGATGCGGCGATGTTCGATTAACGAAATCATCAAACCGCGGTACAACGCTACGCGCTGTTCCTTATCGCGACCCAATTTGTACCCTACACGACGATGTCGCATCTTCGTTCCTCATACATCACGCGGTACGACCACTGACGTGGACGCACCGCCGTCCGTCTATTCTGCTTCAGCGTCTTCGCCCGTCGCAGTTACGCTTTGGACGTCATCGCTTGACTTACCCCATTTACCGCCTGGATCATATCCCGCTTTGAGGCACATCTCACGGACTTTGTCCTTGATTTCGTCGAGTGACTTATCACCAAGGTTGCGGACCGCTTTGAGTTGCTTCTCGTCCATCTGCAAAATCTGGCCAATCGTGGTGATATCGGCACGGCGCAAACAATTGTGTGTGCGTGTCGTAAGCTCCAGCTGATCGACCGAACGTTCCATAATGGACGTAGGAATGGCACTTCCATCGACCACAGGCAATGCCCCTATTACGGGTTCGTCTTCGATATCCAAACCACCCAACCGATTAAAGTCAGCGACGATTTGGTTGTACTGCACCAAAACTTGGGCAGCATGACGAAGCGCATCACCGGGTTTGATCGTACCATCACTAAAGATTTCAATAATCAAACGATCATAGTTAGTGGCTTGACCCACGCGTGTGTTTTCGACGACGTAATTGACCTTGGGAATGGGGGTAAAAATCGCATCGATGGGGATTTCGCCGATAGCGACAATTTCGCCCATTTCTGCGGGGACATACCCTTTGCCCGTTTCCACGGTAAATTCCATCTCGATACGACTTTCGTTGCCATCGAGCGTGCAGATATAGTGATCTGGGTTCACCAGTTCAACATTACTTGGCACATCCATATGTCGGGCCAGCACAGGGCCAGCACCTTGGCGTACTAACGACACACGCACCTTGCGGTTGGCGTATGAGCGTAAGCGAATGCCTTTGACATTGAGGACGATTTCGGTCACATCTTCGCGGACACCAGGAATGGTTGAGAATTCATGGTAAACGCCTTCGATTTTGACTTTGGTAATCGCCGCTCCAGGAATCGATGACAACAGCACGCGACGCAACGCATTCCCCAAGGTATGACCATACCCCGGATCCAGCGGTTCGATTTTAAAGCGGCCGTAGTTTTCTTCTGCCGCAACCAATTCGATACTCGGCTTTGCGATGTCAAGCACCGTTCGCCTCCTTACATCGTCACTGCGCTACTAACAACCGCGAGCATTGCGGAGCATCATCGCCCATAGGGCAATGATGCCCGCACGAACTAACGGCTGTAGAATTCTACAATCAACTGCTCGTTGATACCTTGCTCGCCATCTTCGCGGCGGGGAAGCGCCGTGATTTCTGCGGTCAAGTCAGCGTGCGTCACGCGCATCCATTCGGGGGCGCGATGCAACAATTCTTTGGCTTCGAGCAGCGTCTTGAAGTAGACACGCTTGCGGCTTTCGACGCGCACTGCCACTTTTTCACCAACCCGCACCGTATAGGAAGGGATGTTGGTCTTGCGACCATTAACGGTGACGTGGCCATGAGCAACCAACTGACGCGCTTGTGAGCGAGTCGTGGCCAAACCCATGCGGTACACGACGTTGTCGAGGCGACGCTCTAACAACATAAAGAGCGCAGCGCCGGTTTCACCGGGCACGCGTTGGGCACGAGCATACAAATTGCGGAATTGTCGCTCAAGGACGCCATACATGTAGCGTGCTTTTTGCTTTTCTTGCAATTGCATCCCATAGTCAGACAATTGGCGCCGACGAGCGGTTGGGCCATGTTGACCTGGAGGAAATGGGCGCTTGTTCAGCACCTTTTGAGCCTTGTCAGTCAAGGCAATATTCAGCCGACGGCTGATTTTTGCAATGGGTCCACGGTAGCGAGCCATCTACTACTGTCTCCTCGAAGTTAAACGCGCCGGCGCTTGGGCGGTCGGCAACCGTTATGCGGAATGGGGGTAACGTCGGTAATAGCGCTGACTTGTAAGCCAGCTGACTGCAATGCACGTACCGCAGCCTCGCGCCCAGCGCCGGGACCCTTCACAAACACCTCAATGGTGCGCATGCCGTTTTCGAGCGCCTTGCGGGCTGCGATTTCTGCGGCAATTTGGGCGGCGTAGGGGGTACTTTTACGTGACCCCTTGAAGCCGTTGTGCCCAGCGCTTGACCAACACACCACATTACCCATCGGGTCGGTAATCGTCACGATGGTATTGTTGAATGTGCTCTGCACATGTGCCTGGCCACGTGGTACGTTTTTGCGCTCACGACGCTTGCCGCGTTGGCGCTTGGGCGCTGCACCACCCTTGGTTGTCTTAGCCTTTGCCATGATTCCTCCACACGTTGCTGCGGCGTATCGTTGTTACGACGCCCGCGCATGTTGCAACTGTTACTTCTTGGTTGTCTTCTTCTTGATACCAATCGACGCGCCCTTACGGCCACGGCGGGTACGGGCATTGGTACGGGTGCGTTGTCCACGGACAGGCAACCCTTTACGGTGGCGGACTCCACGATAACAGGCAATGTCCATCAACCGCTTGATGTTCATTTGAATCTCGCGGCGTAGATCGCCTTCCACCCGGAATTCGCGTTCCACAATTTCGCGGATGCGTACCAGTTCTTCTTCGGTCAGGTCGCGTACGCGCGTGGCCGGATTAACGTTGGCACGTTCCAAAATTTGAGCACCATTGGTGCGACCGATCCCGAAGACGTAAGTAATCGAGATGTCGATTCGCTTGTTTCGTGGGATGTCGATCCCAGCAATACGAGCCATGCTTGCCTCTTTACCATCTGTGTCGCCTAGGTATCTGCCACCCGGCGATTCCGCTGCTCTTTGTCGACTCTATCCCTGACGTTGCTTATGTTTTGGTGCGCGACTGCAGATCACCCGAATGATGCCCTTGCGTTTGATCACGCGGCAATACTCGCAGCGTGGTTTGACCGAAGCCTGAACCTTCACAACAGCCCCCTTACAGTAACTTACTTATACCGATACGTAATACGACCACGAGTCAAATCGTATGGTGAGAGCTCTACCAAAACGCGATCGCCCTTCAAGATTCGGATGTAGTTCATCCGCATCCGCCCTGAAATATGGGCTAATACCTCTGGACCATTCTCGAGTTGTACTTGGAACATGGCATTTGGCAACGGTTCAAGGACCGTTCCCTCCATCTCGATCACGTCTTTTTTCTTAGTCATAGCACCTCATCACTCACGTCCTGACTCGTCAGGATCTCCAGCGCTCCATCCGTAACCGCTACGGTGTGTTCATAGTGTGCCGCGAGACGACTGTCCGTCGTCACGACTGTCCATCCATCGCGTTTGACTATGGTGGCTGGGTTACCACACACAATCATCGGCTCGATAGCGAACGTCATCCCAGGTTGCAAGAGTAACCCGCGCCCTGGTGGCCCATAATTGAGAATCTGCGGATCCTCATGCAAGGCTCGACCAATCCCATGACTAATGTAATTGCGGATGACCCCATAGCCCCGCGCTTCCGCGTAACTTTGAATCGCCCACGATATATCTGAAAGCCGTGCCCCTGTTTGCACAACTGACAGCGCATGGTATAACGTTTCTTCGGTGACACGCAACAATCCAGCTGCTTCCTCCGAAACGGCGCCGACTGCATAACTCCACGCTGAATCCGCATGGTACCCGTCGACACACACACCGATGTCGATACTCACAATATCCCCTGCCCGCAACACACGCTTGCCTGGGATACCATGGACTAACTCCTCGTTGACCGAGATACAGGTCGCGGCCGGATATGCTGGCGGACCACCATACCCCAAAAACGACGGCGTGCCAGAATGGGCCGTAATGAGTTTGTGCACCCGTGCATCGAGCTCACGTGTGGTGATACCCGGCTCGACCCAGGTCCGCAATTGACGATGACACATGCCGACAATGACGCCGGCCCGGCGCATCGCTCCCAACTCTCGCTGGTTTTTACGCGTGACTGCCATGTATCCCCATCAATTGCAACATGTGATTGGCAACCTGCGTGATTTCACGCTGTCCATCAATCTCACGCAACAAACCTTGTTTGTGGTAATACTCAATCAATGGCATCGTTTGCGCAAAGTATACTTCGAGCCGATGCCGCGCAGTTTCCATTGTATCATCACTGCGTTGATAGAGCTTACCACCACATTCATCACAAACGTCGGGACGTTTGGATGGGAAGTAATATACATTATACGTTGAACCGCAAGTTTTACAAGTCTGTCGCCCAGCTATTCGCCGCAACAACATCTCGTCTGGGACACGTAAGTATAACACATGATCGACGTGTCGTCCTTGCCGCTGCAATTCAACGCCCAGCGCAATGGCCTGATCACTTGTACGGGGGAAGCCATCAAAGATGACTCCTTTGGCACAATCGGGCATCCCAATGCGCTCCATTATCATACGAATGACTACTTCATCAGGGACTAATTCGCCACGATCCATGTAAGATTTGGCCAACATCCCCAATTCGGTGCCTTGGCGTAACGCCGCTCGAAACAAATCGCCACTCGCCACATGCAAAAGTCCAGAGTGTTCTTCGAGTACCTTTGCCTGTGTGCCTTTGCCTGCACCAGGTGCCCCGAGCAAAATGACGTCCATCGTAAGCCCCCCTGCTGCTCATCATCGAACTGCAGTCTAGCGCCGCCCGAGAAATCCTTCGTAATTACGCATGACCATTTGTGCCTCGAGTTGCCGCAAGGTGTCTACTGCCACACCAACCACAATCAACAACGCTGTCGCGCCGAGACCGATTGGCACACCCGTAATCGCTTGCGTCAAAAAGGGCAAAACAGCTACCAAGCCGAGGAACAACGCCCCCGTCCGGGTCAATCGACTGACAATTTGATCGAGATAGGTCTCGGTGTTTTTGCCCGGCCGAATCCCCATAATAAAGCCGCCATTCTTTTGCAACGTATCTGGGATGTTTTGTTGTTCAAAAATCACCTTGGTGTAGAAATAGGTGAAAAAGAAGACCAACACAAACAGTGCCACAGAGTATACCAACGTCCCATTGCCGTATTGTGGGCTAAAGGTCTGATAGGTAAAACACGCTACTTGCTTGAGAATCGACGCATCTGCTGCAGCCGTGACTTCAGGACAACCGTATGAAGCCAACGTCCCAGGGAATACGATGATGCTTTGCGCAAAAATCAACGGAATCATGCCCGCCATGTTGACTTTGAGCGGGATATGGCTGGTTTGTCCGCCATATTGGCGATTACCACGCACCCGTTTGGCATATTGCACCGGTATGCGTCGCTGGCCTTCGTGCATCATGATAATCACGATAATCGTCAAGACCGCAATCAACAGAAAGGCGATAATCCCAATTACTTGTTCAGCGCCACCAGTTTGGACACTGGTAAAGCCTTCCAACACCAGCGATGGCAAACGTGACACAATACCGGCAAAGATAATCATCGAAATGCCGTTCCCAATCCCATAGGTTTGGATTTGTTCACCCAGCCAAATCAAAAACATCGTACCGGCCAACATCGCCATCAAAATCGCAAATGTCGGCAAAAAGTTGTTGACAATGTCAAACGACGAACGAAATAACGATTGACCAGCACCCAAGCTTCGATCAAGCGTGAGTGTTTGACCATACGCTGACAACAATGCCATTGGCACTGTGGCAATGAAGGTGATTTGGTTCAACCGAATCCGTCCCTGCTCGCCCTCTTTGCGCAAATCGTTCAATGCCGGAATCAGTGGTTGCAACAATTGCACGATAATTTGTGCCGTGATGTATGGATATACACCCATGGACGCCACTGACAGGTTTTGTAGTGCGCCACCAGCAAAAATATTCAACAATTGTGCCAACTGATTGCTCTGCAACGCTTCACGCAGACTGGCCAGCGCATTCGGGTCGAGGTTGGGCACTGGAATGTGCGCAATAAACCGGAAGACCAGCATCATGGCAAGGGTAAATAATACCCGCCGACGTAGGTCAGGCACTTGCAGTGCTTGTAACACTGACTTCAGCATGGACGAATCTCCTCAGAGTCAGCAGGGGTGGGTGACAAGCACCCACCACCATCACCGTGTCTTTATTCGCGAGTACCGCGGGCTGATGGATGCAAGCCAAAGCTTCGCGTCGGGCGCACAAGCACCCACGGCTTTTCTGTGACTGTACCGCCAGCTGCTTCGACCTTTTGCTTGGCACTAGCGCTTGCTTTGTGCACTTGCACGGTCAATGCCACCGTCAATTCGCCATCACCCAACAACTTCACTGGTTGGCTGGCTTTGATCAAGCCAGAGGCAATCAGTTCGGCGATGGTCAATGAGCTATTGGCGGGCAATTCGTTCAAATCGGCCACATTGAGGACTTGGTACTCAACGCGGTAGCGGTTTTTGAAGCCGCGCAAATACGGCATACGCTTGGTCAAGCGGTTTTGACCGCCTTCGAAGGTCCGATACGGGTTTGGCCCCGAACGTGCCTTCTGACCCATCATACCCTTACCTGCGGTTTTGCCCTTACCTGAACCGTACCCACGACCTACACGTTTTGACGTGCGGTGTGAGCCGGCGGCTGGACGCAAATCGGTCAACTTCATGATTGAGCCTCACCTTCTGCCGTCTCTTGGACTGTGACCAAGTGACGTACCTTGAAGATCATGCCACGAACCACCGGAGTGTCTTCACGCACAATGCTACTGTTCAATTTGCGCAGACCGAGCGATTTAATCGTCTCTTTTTGGTCTATGCTGTAGCCAATGCCGCTCTTGGTATACGTTATTCGCAACTTCGCCATGACCTACGACTCCTGCTTGTCGGCACTGCGCACAATTCGGCGCTGGCGCAACTCATGCCGGGTCAGACCGCGTTCTTTGGCTGTCTGATCATTCGACTTCATCTGGCTCAATGCCTCGAATGTAGCCTTGACAACGTTTACCGGATTGTTGCTGCCATAACGCTTTGACAACAAATCCTTGATACCCGCTGCTTCGACTACAGGACGAACGCCCCGACCTGCGATAACGCCGGTACCAGGTGCGGCTGGAATCAAGCGCACTTTGGTTGCCGAAAACTCGGCTTGCATTTCGTGGGTCACAGTCGTTCGTGCCAACGGCACAAAAATCAGGTTCTTCTTGGCAGCATCGACACCCTTGCGAATCGCATCGGGAACTTCAGCTGCCTTGCCCATACCGATACCCACATGCCCGTTGCCATCACCGACCACCACCATCGTGCTAAAGCTAAAGCGGCGACCGCCCTTTACCACTTTTGACACGCGGTTGATTTGTACGATGCGCTCTTCGAGCTCGAGGCCCTCGGGATTGATTTGCTTTCTTGCCACAACTCCTCCACCATGTCAGGTGTGCCAGGCTTTGGCACACATTCATATCACTACTGATGCCTTAGAACTCGAGGCCACCCTCGCGGGCTCCATCGGCCAGAGCTTGCACACGTCCGTGATACTTAAAACCACCGCGGTCGAACACTACCAGGCTAATCCCCGCAGCTTTGGCCTTGGCGGCAATCATTTGCCCTACCGAATGTGCTTCCACACTCTTGGTGCCTTGTGCCACGCCTTCGGAATGGCTCGACACAGCTACCAGCGTGCGCTTAGTAACATCGTCGATGATTTGGGCGTAAATGTGTGCACTACTGCGAAATACGCTCAAACGCGGTCGGGCTGACGTGCCATCCACCTTGCGGCGTACCCGGTTATGTCGGCGCAGACGAAGCTCACGAGCTTTGCGTACTGCCATTTCAATCTCCTCACCATTAGAAGGGGGAATTGGCGATCCAGTTCCCCCATACCAACACTACTTCGCTTTACCGGCCTTACCAGCTTTACGACGTACCCGCTCACCTTGGAATTTAATACCATAGCCTTTGTAGGGCTCGGGTGGGCGCAATGCACGAATTTTGGCGGCTTGCTCGCCGACCAGCTGCTTGTCGATCCCACGCACAATTACTTGTTGTGGCTCGCTGGCCGTTTTGCGTTCGATAATATCGAAGCTAATCCCCTCGGGTGGGACAATACGGATAGGGTGCGAGTAACCAACAAACACGACGATGTTTTTGCCTTCGCGAGCAGCACGATACCCGACACCTAAGATTTCGAGTACACGTGAATACCCCGTCGTCACACCTTCAACCATGTTTGATAACAGCGTACGAGTCAACCCGTGTAATGAACGGTGCTCTTTTTCGTCACTGGGACGGGTTACGAGCATTTCGTCAGCTTCGCGGGTCAAAATCATGCTGGATGGTAACGCCTGTGCCAAAATCCCCTTCGGGCCCTTGACCGTTACCATGTTCCCCTCGGCAATCTGGATATCGACACCTTTGGGGACTGAGATGGGCTTCTTACCAATACGCGACATCGTTCTTCTCCCCTCGGTTACCAGACATAGCAGAGGACTTCGCCACCGACGTGCTTCTGCCAGGCCTCATAGCCCGCCATTACGCCACTCGGCGTCGAAAGAATGCTAATCCCCAACCCTCCGCGCACTTGCGGAATTTCAGCTCGGTTGGAATAAATACGCAAGCCGGGCTTGCTCACACGCTTCAACCCCGTAATCACCGGTCGCTTTTCGGCCGTGTACTTGAGTTGGAGCACCAACATTGGGCATGGCTTTTCATCGCGCATCTGAAAATCGGAAATAAAGCCTTCCCGTTTCAGGATTTGTGCAATTGCCAGCTTCATTTTTGACGATGGCACCAGCACGCTTTGCTGGCGAGCCATGCAAGCGTTGCGGATACGGGTCAACATATCGGCAATCGGATCATTCACACTCACAGGACGTTCCTCCTAGGTCACCAAATGCTTCTTCGGCGAATCCTTCGCCTTTTGGCAGGTCTTCTACCAGCTCGACTTGGTTACGCCGGGGATAAGCCCCTTGAGCGCATTTTCACGGAAGCAGATACGGCACATTCCAAACTTGCGGATATATGACCGTGACCGGCCACACAGCTTGCATCGATTGTAGCCCTGCACCGCGAACTTTGGCTTGCGAAGGGCTTTGGCAATCATCGACTTCTTAGCCAACGGTTTCTTTCCTTTCTTCCATCCGAACTGGTGAGTCGTACGACTCCTGGCTCGAATCAGTCACGAAACGGCATTCCCAAACGTTTCAATAACGCATAACCGCCAGCATCGTCTACCGCCGAAGTATTGATCGAAATTTCCATACCACGGATTTTGTCGATTTTGTCAATCTCAATTTCGGGGAAGACAATCTGCTCACGCAGACCTAAGCTGTAGTTACCGCGCCCGTCAAACGAGCGCCGGCTGACACCACGGAAGTCACGCAACCGTGGGAGCGCCAAGTTGATCAAACGGTCAAGGAAGTCGTGCATGCGATCAGCGCGCAGTGTCACCATCACGCCGATGGCTTGTCCTTCACGGAGTTTGAAGTTGGCAATTGAGGTCTTGGCCTTTGTCGTGACGGGCTTTTGACCGGTAATCGTGGTCAATTGCTCTAGTGCAGCGTCAATGGCCTTGGAATTGCTCAATGCTTCACCCATACCGATGTTTAGAACCACCTTGTTGAGGCGTGGAACTTGCATTACCGACGAAAAATTGAATTCCTGCATTAATGCTGGCACAACTTCCGCTAGGTACTTTTCCTTTAATCGCGTCGTCATTCGTTACTCCTCAAGGGCTAGGAACACAACTCCCGGCGTTCCGACCTTGACCATGGGCGGCCCTTTGCCGCGCTACTACTCATCAATTGCGGCATCACACGACTTACAAAATCGTGCTTTTTTGGCACGGCCTTGGCTGTCGGTTGACTCGAGGAAGCGATGCCCGGTACGTGATGCGCGCCCACACTTGGGACAAATCAACATCACATTCGATACATGCAAGGCGGCTTCTTGCTCCACAATACCACCCATTTGGCCCATGGCCCGGGGACGTACGTGGCGCTTGATTTTGTTCAAACCCTCGATCACTACACGGTTTTTGGCCGGGATAGAAAGAGTGATTTTGCCCTTCTTGCCTTTTTCTTTGCCGGTAATGACGAGTACTTCGTCACCTTTTTTCACGTGCATTACAGCACCTCCGGCGCGAGCGAAATGATTCGCATGAATCCCCGTTCGCGCAACTCGCGGGCTACCGGTCCGAAGATACGGGTGCCACGTGGGTTGTCTTCTTTGTTGATAATGACCGCTGCGTTGTCATCAAAGCGAATGTGTGAACCATCGGGGCGACCATACTCTTTGTGAGTACGAACCACAACGGCACGCACGACCTCGCCCTTCTTGACGGTACCACCAGGGGTGGCATCTTTGACAGAGGCAATAATGATGTCACCGACAAAGCCATAACGCACTCGTGAGCCGCCCATAACGCGGATACACATGATTTCTTTGGCACCTGTATTGTCGGCCACCTTGAGGCGAGTCTGCTGCTGTACCATAGCTTAATCCCCCCCGCCTTGCGTCACGATCTCGACCAATTCCCAGCTTTTGGTTTTGCTGAGCGGGCGAGTTTCACCAATGCGAACCAAATCACCGATTTTGCAGGTGTTCTGCTCATCATGTGCATGGAACTTGTGCGTGGTGCGGATAATTTTGCGATACAACGGGTGCGGTCGCAGATAATCCACCGCCACGACAATGGTCTTGTTCATCTTGTTGCTGACCACCCGGCCAACCTTAAACTGTCGTCGTCCTTCGGCCATCGTTTCCTTCTCCCATGGGGCTTTAGGCGCCCAGCTCACGCTCACGCAAGATCGTCTTGATACGTGCGATTTCACGGCGCACAATGCTTTGACGTCCAGTGGCGGTCAACTTCCCAGTCACTGCCTGGAAGCGCAAATTGAATTGTTCTTTGTAGTACTCTTCGATTTGCTTCTCGAGCGTCTGGTTATCTAATTCGCGTAGCTCATTGGCTTTCATTCGCCAGCCTCCTCTTCGCGCGAAATAATCTTGCAGATGATTGGCAACTTTTGGGCTGCCAGGTGCAAGGCTTCAATCGCTACTTCGGAACGGACGCCGCCAATTTCGAACATAATCCGTCCCGGCTTTACCACGGCCACATAGTGGTCTACTGCGCCCTTACCACTACCCATGCGGGTTTCGGCCGGCTTCAACGTGATGGGCTTATCCGGGAAGATGCGAATCCACACCTTACCACCACGCTTGACGTGGTGCGAAATGGCGCGACGCGCTGCTTCAATCTGGCGGCTGGTAATCCAGGCTGGCTCTGTGGCCAACAACCCAAAATCACCAAACGCCACGGTGCTGCCACGGTGTGACATGCCCCGATTGTTGCCGCGATGCATCTTGCGGTACTTGACGCGCTTCGGCATCAACATAATCGTTGCTCCTTACATTCCTCGGTCACTACCGTGGGGTGCGTCCGCCACGTCCACCTTGGCCACCTTGACCGCTTTGGCCACCCTGGCCGCCACGTCCACCTTGGCCGCCTTGACCGCCACGTCCACCTTGGCCACCTTGGCCACCTTGACCACCACGGCCACCTTGACCACCACGGCCACCGCGTCCGCCGCGACGATCTTCATCGTCTCCGGCTGGGTTACGATTGGCTACTGCGGGGGTTGTTGGCTGCATGTTGCCGGCAGCATCAAAAAAGACATCGCCTTTGTAAATCCATACTTTGACACCGATACGACCAAAGGTCGTGTGTGCATGGACTTGGGCGTAATCAATGTCCGCGCGCAACGTGTGCAAAGGCACGCGGCCCTCGCGCTCGTTGGCCACACGGGCGATTTCTGCGCCACCGAGACGACCCGAACATTTGACCTTGACGCCTTGGGCTCCCAACCGCATGGCGCGTTGTACCGCTTGCTTCATAGCACGCTTGTACGACACACGCTTGTTGATTTGTTCGCCGATGCTCTCGGCAACCAACTGCGCTTCCAATTCGGGCTGGTGAATTTCGGCGACATTGATCTTGAACTTCTTACCGAAGGAACGATCAAGGATCTTGCGGAATTCTTCGAGCTTTTCGCCACCCTTGCCGACCACAGCACCCACCTTGGCGGTGTGTACAGTGATTTCGACCCGGTTTGCTGAGCGCTCGATTTCGACCCGCGCCACACCTGAACCTTCGAAGCGCTTCATGACCAGCTTACGAAGACTTAAGTCTTCGTGCAATTGGTCCGTGTAGTTCCGCTCCGCAAACCAGCGTGACTGCCAGTCTTTGATATAACCGAGGCGAAACCCCAGCGGATGTACCTTACTTCCCATACGTCCTCACTGTCGGCTAGCTGTTGGCGCCATCATCCACAACCACAGTAATGTGGGTGGTGCGCTTGCGAATTCGGTCAGCTCGACCTCGAGCCCGCGGCATAAACCGCTTAAAGGCTGGGCCTTCATCGGCAAAAATCGTGTGAACTACCAAAGCCGACGGATCCATGTCGAAATTATTCTCGGCATTGGCTGCCGCCGACATCAACGTGCGGGCTACTTCACGGGCCGCTTTTTGCGGCATGTAAAGCAACACCGACAACGCTTTACTCACTGGCATGCCACGCACTACATCCATGACAGGTCGAACCTTCAAGGGTGAGATGCGCACATACTTGGTAACAGCTTTCGCTTGCATCGTCTCTCGCTCCGCAATGCATGGTGCATAGGGTCACCCCTACGTCCCGCAAGCTACTTCATCTTACCGCGCTTGTCAGCCTTCTTACCACCATGGCTTCGGAAGGTGCGGGTCGGCGCGAACTCACCCAACTTGTGCCCCACCATGTTCTCGGTGACATACACCGGAACGTGACGGCGGCCATCATGAACCGCAATAGTATGACCTACCATTTGCGGGAAGATCGTCGATGTGCGCGACCACGTGCGTAGCACGCGCTTCTCGTTCGTCTTGTTCATGTCTTCGATACGACCCAACAATCGCAAATCGACGTATGGGCCCTTCTTCGATGACCGTGACATTCTCGGTCCTTTCGTATCTGCTGACGGCGTCTACAGTCCTGTGCCACCACATGACGCCAGTTTCGCTACTACTTCTTCACGCGGCGCCGCACAATGAATCGATCCGTGCGGGGGTTGTGCCGCGTCTTGACACCACGAGCAGGCTTACCCCATTTGGTCTTGGGAGGCATACCACGTGGGGCTTTACCTTCACCACCACCATGTGGATGGTCGCGCGGGTTCATTGCAGAACCACGCACCTCGGGCCGGCGACCCATCCAGCGTTTTCGTCCGGCTTTACCCAAACGAATATTCTGGTGGTCAGCATTGCCGACCTGACCAATGGTTGCCATACAGTTGATATGCACCATCCGCATTTCGCCCGAGGGCATGCGCAATGTGGCATAATCGCCTTCTTTGGCCATCAGCTGTGCTGACGAACCGGCGCTGCGTGCCATTACACCACCACGACCCTGTTGTAACTCGATGTTGTGCACCTCGGTACCAAGGGGAATGATCTTCATTGGCAACGCATTACCGACCCGCACTTCAGCGTCGGGCCCACTCATTACCTTGTCGCCTACCTTCAGGCCGATTGGCGCCAAAATATAGCGCTTCTCACCATCAGTATAGTGCAACAATGCAATTCGTGCTGAACGATTCGGATCGTACTCGATTGACGCCACTACGGACGGCACGCTAATCTTGTTGCGCTTGAAATCGATCGTACGATAAGCTCGGCGCTCACCACCACCACGATGACGGGTGGTAATGCGACCGTAGTTGTTACGCCCACCGCTTTTGCGCAGCGGCGACAACAACGACTTCTCTGGCTTATTCTTGGTTATTTCCTCGAACGTGGACACCGACATGTTTCTGCGGCCCGCCGAGGTTGGTTGGTAGCGTCGAACGCCCATTGCTTACTCCATCGCGACTTGACGGCCGCGCTCTACATCCCCTCAAACACGTCGATTGAGTCGCCAGCCGCCAACGTCACAATTGCTTTCTTCCAACGGCCGGTATACCCCGAACGAATCCCACGCCGGCGCATCTTACCGCGCACATTCATGGTCGCCACGTCAAGTACCGTCACCTTGAAAATTTCGCTAATCGCACCACTAATTTGGGGCTTCGTTGCATCCTTGAGCACCTCGAAGCAGTATTTGTTTAACTGCATCAAATTGGTGTTCTTTTCGGTAATCAACGGCCGAATGATAATCTGATGTGCGTTCATCACGCGTCCTCCCCAGCCATCGCTGCCTGATTGCTCAAGTAGCTTTCGATCACAGCCAAAGACGGCTGCGAGATAATTACCTTGTCATACGTCAACAAATCAATTACGTTTAAGTAATACGCTGACAACGTCTTGACGCCAGGTAAGTTGTTGGCCGACTTGGTTAACATTTCATCACGAGCAGGCAATACAATCAATGTCTTGCCAGTAGCCTGCAAGCCTTGCAAACATGCCACCATATCTTTGGTACGGGGCGTGCTAAAGACCATGCTGTCAACAAAAATCAATCCTGACGAAGCTAACTTGGCTGACAATGCTGATCGCACTGCCAAACGTCGCATCTTGCGTGGCATAGACTGATAATACGAACGAGGATGCGGCCCGTGAGCCACACCACCACCCTTACGGTGTGAGGCGCGAATCGAACCTGCACGGGCACGACCTGTTCCCTTTTGACGGAACAATTTGCGCGTGCTACCGGCCAATTCACCACGACCGCGGGTGTTTTGCAAGCCGAGTCGGGCATTCGCCAACTGGCGCACCATCGATTGGTGCATCACTGGGATGTTTGGCTCGATTCCAAAAATGGATTCATCAAGCGCAATCGCCCCAATTTCGGCACCGGCTTGGCTATAGAGTTTTGCTTCCATCACTCCACCCCTACTTGACCTTCACTGCACGGCGTACCATTACCAGGCCAGTTTTGGCGCCCGGTACTGATCCCCGTACGAGTAGAAGGTTGCGGTCGCTGATAACCTCGACGACCGAGAGATTCATTACTGTCACACGCCGTCCACCCATGCGTCCCGCCATCCGCGTGTTCTTGAACACGTGACCCGGGTCGGTGCCGGCACCAATCGAACCTGGCGCACGCAAACGGTCACTTTGACCGTGGGTGCGGGGTCCGCCAGCAAAACCGTGACGCTTGACTACACCCTGGAAGCCCTTGCCCTTGGATGTACCCGTCACGTCAATGATTTGGCCAACCTCAAACATGTCGACAGTCAATACTTCGCCCACTTTGTGCTCACTCGGATTGTCTGCCGAGAATTCACGCAAGAAGCGTACCAACTGCCCAGCACCAGCCAAATGGCCGCGCTGTGGCTTGTTCAAGCTTTTGGGCTTGATTTCGCCAAAACCGATTTGCACTGCCTCGTAGCCATCGCGTTCACGTACTCGGATTTGAGTAACGACACATGGTCCGACCTGGATTACCGTTACCGGAATCACGGCGCCTGTTTCGTCAAAAATCTGAGTCATGCCGATCTTACGACCTAACAAACCTTCGATCACAATCGCACCTCCGCAGCATTGCGACTTGCACCGTGCAAATCGTAGTGGCTGCTACTTTCAACAATTTAGAGCTTAATCTCGATATCGACACCGGCGGGTAACGCAAGCTTCATCAAGGCGTTAATCGTCTGTTGGCTCGGGTCCAACACATCAATCAAGCGCTTGTGCGTGCGTACTTCGAATTGCTCTTGCGAGTTTTTATCGATAAACGACGACCGGATCACACTGTACTTTTCGATGCGGGTTGGCAACGGCACGGGGCCGGCCACCAACGCACCTGTGCGCTCCGCTGCTTCCACAATCTGTCGTGCCGATTGATCCAAAATCTTGTGATCAAACGCCTTCAGACGGATGCGCACCTTTTGCTTTGCTACTGCCATAACTGCTCCAAGTCACGCACACAGGATTCACCATACTCAAGGCACCGTGAATCCTGTGGCGCATGCCGATTCTTTTAGTCCGTGATCTTCGAAACGACACCGGCACCGACGGTGCGGCCACCTTCGCGGATGGCGAAGCGCAAGCCGTCTTCGATGGCGACGGGTACAATCAACTCAACGGCCATTTCGATGTTGTCGCCGGGCATTACCATCTCAACACCTTCGGGCAACGTGATTGAACCCGTTACGTCGGTGGTGCGGACATAGAATTGTGGGCGGTAGCCGGGGAAGAACGGTGTATGACGACCGCCTTCTTCCTTCTTCAACACGTACACGTTGGCCATGAACTTTTTGTGGGGCTTGATTGAACCAGGCAAGCACAGCACTTGGCCACGCTCGACATCGGTACGCTCAACGCCACGCAACAAACAACCCACGTTATCGCCAGCCAAACCTTCGTCCAATGTCTTTTGGAACATTTCGACGCCGGTCACGACGGTCTTCTTGGGCAATTCTTCGCTCATGCCGACGATTTCGATGGTTTCGCCGGTCTTGACCTTGCCGCGCTCGATACGGCCCGTCACCACGGTACCGCGACCCTTGATACCAAAGACGTCTTCGATAGGCATCAAGAAGGGCTTGTCGATTTCGCGGGTAGGCGTGGGGATGTAGCTGTCAACGGCATCCATCAATTCCAAAATACATTTGTATTCGGGGGCATTGATGTCGGTTGAGGTGCTGGCCAAAGCCTGCACTGCTGAACCACGGATAATCGGAATATCGTCGCCGGGGAAGTTGTTCTTGCTCAACAATTCGCGCAATTCCAACTCAACCAATTCCAACAATTCCGGGTCGTCCATCAAGTCGACTTTGTTCAAAAAGACGACCATGGCCGGTACTTGCACCTGACGCGCCAAGAGCACGTGCTCTTTGGTCTGGGGCATCGGACCATCGGGCGCTGATACCACGAGGATACCACCGTCCATTTGAGCCGCACCGGTAATCATGTTTTTGATGTAGTC
>DBCF01000057.1:45983-46242 GCA_002292925.1 Roseiflexaceae bacterium UBA965
GCGTGACCTGGGCAGTCTACGTGCGCGTAGTGCCGGGTCTCGGTTTGGTATTCGACGTGCCGAATGGCAATCGTGATACCGCGGGCCCGCTCTTCGGGAGCGTTGTCGATTTGGTCGTACGCCGTGTATTGTGCGGCGCCGCGCAATGCCAACACCTTGGTGATGGCAGCCGTCAACGTGGTCTTACCATGGTCGACGTGACCGATGGTGCCGACGTTGATGTGTGGCTTGTTACGCTCAAACTTCTGCTTACCCATGA
>DBCF01000113.1:0-4742 GCA_002292925.1 Roseiflexaceae bacterium UBA965
GCGTTACAATAGGCGAGGTAATGTATATACAAAGGAGATACCTCATGACGCGCACCATTGTGAGCACCGATCAAGCCGCCCCCGCCATTGGACCCTACTCACAAGCCGTAATGACCGATACGATGGTCTATTGCTCAGGGCAGATTCCCTTGACCCCTGCCGGCGTGATGATTGACGGCGATGTGACCGCCCAAACCATCCAAGTATTCGAAAACATCAAGGCACTCTTGGCAGCTTCCGGTAGCTCACTCGAAAAAGTAGTCAAAGTCACGGTGTTTTTGGCCGACATGGGCGATTTCGCAGCCATGAACGCCATCTACAGCCAGCACTTCACCAGCAACCCACCGGCCCGTTCGACGGTACAAGTAGCACGCTTGCCCCGTGATGCCAAAGTCGAAATCGAAGTCACGGCGTTGCGCTAATCCCCCATTGGTAACAGTGGCGTAATGCTCGGCTGTCATGCTTGCCTCAGGTTGTAACAACAGGAGGATTGGCATGACAGCACGATTTTGGCAACTCTGTGGGCTCTGTGCAGTACTTATTGTGATGGCGGTACCGTGGTGGCTTGCCCCCGTCGATAACCAAATCTATATCCCTGCCGTGACGGGCGACGCAATCTATGTGCGCACACCGCATGGTCAGCGGATTTTGATTGATACCGGCAATGATGCACCACGCTTACTCGAATTTATTGGGCATTACACACCGTTTTGGCAAAAAAACAGCACCGACTACGTGATATTGACACAGCGCGGCGCGAGTTGGCAAGGAGGTCTGGCAGCCATCATCGCCCGTGGCGTAAGTAATCAACTCATCTGGTTACCTGCCACCCACGACGGTGCCGCACAGGTATGTGCCACCACCACGACGCCGTGTACATTGGCACAGGTAGGGCAACAGTGGCAGATTGACGGCATCACGCTCACGGTGGATTCAGCCAATACATTGTGGCTACAGTGGCCTACTGGTGCGCTCTATATCGCGCAAGGGAGCACGACGGCACAACTCAATGCAATCACCCATTCACCGCCGTGCCCAGTTGTTTTTTGCATAATGGTCTATCCATGGCGCATCACCCCGCCGTGGCAACTGCAACGGGTACTGCACCCTGCCGGGGTTATTTATAGTACGGGGCAAGTCCAAGAGCCGCCCGCCCTTTTGAGCATGGCCGATCGGCGTGTGGACCACGAATGGTTGCTCCATGAGCAACTCGACGGCGATTTGTTTATTGATATGCGCAAACCGCACCACATCAGCCATACCGCACCAGAGGAGTAATCGTGCGCAACACCACTATTTTTATTATCGCCACGATTGCCTGTCTGCCGTTGCTGTTGCTTATGCCACGCTGGTGGCGACGCTGGTGGAACGAGGATCAGGCTAGTCATACGCAGCGCTTCCTCAAAAATAGTAGCTTGCCCATTATTGCGAATCTCTTTGGCAAAGTACTTGATTTGGGGTTTGCGGCGATTACGCTACGGGCGCTGGGTCCCACGGCAAGTGGCGCCTGGAGCTTTGTGGCGCTGATTACCAGCATGTACCTCGTCACCATCGTCAATTGGGGGCTCAACGATTTGGCCGTGCGCGAAGCAGCCATCAATCCCCAAAAAGCCCCAAATATATTTGGGGTGAGTGTCAGTATGCGTTGGCTAATCGCCGCCGTGGTCACGCCACTCACCCTATTGGGGATATGGTTGTTGCGCGACGTCATGCCACCGCTCAGTTGGGGCACCCAACTCGCGCTCGTGCTGCTGCTAATCCATTTGTGGCCGGCGGGAGCGGCAGCGGCGGCCAGTGCCTCGTTCCAAGCAGCCCAACGGATGGAGATACCGGCCTTGGTGGTGGTTATAACCAGTCTGGTACGCACCATCGTCGGCATCGGGGTGGTGTGGTGGTTGCCCGACAGTGAAAGTCGCATCGCGGGAATGGCGGCGGTGGCGTTAGCGACCACCATCATGAATGCCGGCTTGTTGTGGGGGCTACAACAGCGATTGTTGTTTAAAGCTTGGCCACAATGGGATGTGGTGCTGATGCGGCGGTTGTGGGTGAATGGATTCCCGTTATTGTTAAATAGTTTGCTGTTGACGGTGTTTTTCCGTTTCGATGCGGTGATTTTGCGCTCAGTCGCCGGCGATGCGGTGCTGGGGTTATACGATGCCGCCTACAAAGTCATCGCCATGACGCAAATCATCCCGCCGTATGTGGTGGGGGCGTTGTTCCCGTTGCTGGCGCAACGGGCGGCGCATCAACCCGAATTACTGGCACCGTTGGTGGCGCGGGCGATTGGGGTGTTGCAGTGGGTGGCGTGGTTTGGGGTGGTGATTGTCACCTTGATGGCCGATGAATTGATTTGGGTGCTGGGGGGCAACGCATATTTGCCTGGGGCAGCGCACGCCTTGCGAGTGCTGATTTGGTACTTACCGTTGTCATATACTACGGGAGTGTTGCAGTATGCCTTGATTGCCATTCAACGCCAAAAAACGATTACGCTGGCGTTTGCAGTAGGGACAATTGTCAATATTGGCTGTAATTTAGTCTTGATCCCACGATATGGAGCGGTGGCTGCCGCGGCGGTCACCATTGCCACAGAAGTAGCCTTGATAGCAACGATATGGCCGACGTTACGTGCGGCTGGGTTGTTTTTGCCTTGGCGCACCCTGATGACTGCGAGTGGCGGGGCGATTGGGGTAATCGGGGTGGGATATGTGGTGCGGCAGTGGTTGCAACTACCGGCCATCGGGGTCACAATTGGGGCAGTTTTGGTATTAATGGTGATTGCCTTTATGAGCGGGACATTGGATAATACACTCATGATGCAGGTGCAACGGCTGACGCACCGAATTAAAACACGGTTCGGACGCTAAAGAGTGGTATACTAGCGGTGGTTTCGCATCACTGCTCAAGGAGGAGTAGAGGGATGACCGTTCATCAAGAAAATGCGTATCACAACGCACAGCGTCAGTTCGACATTGCCGCTGACATTCTCAATCTCGACCCTGGCTATCGCAAATTGTTACGGGTACCCCACCGTGAATTTGCCGTCAACTTCCCCGTCAAAATGGATGATGGGCGAATCGAAATGTTCATGGGGTATAGAATTCAGCATAATACCACCCGTGGACCAGCCAAAGGGGGCATCCGCTATCACCCCGACACCGACATTGACGAAGTACGCGCCTTGGCGATGCTGATGTCGTGGAAGTGTGCGGTGGTAAATATTCCCTACGGTGGCGCCAAAGGTGCCGTGGTGGTTGATCCCGCATTATTGTCACTCGGCGAAATCGAGCGTCTGACACGACGTTATGCCACCGAAATCAGCTTCTTGATCGGACCTGATATCGATATTCCGGCACCAGACATTGGCACCAATCCACAGATTATGGCGTGGATTATGGACACCTATTCGATGCATCGTGGCCATACCGTCCCCGCAGTGGTGACGGGCAAACCGATTAACATTGGTGGTTCACATGGGCGCAACGAAGCCACGGCACGTGGATTGGTTTATATATTGCGCGAAGCCTGTGAGCAAGCCAATATCAGTATTGCCGGCTCAAAAGTGGTCATCCAAGGGTACGGGAATGTGGGTGGCACGTCGGCACGGTTGTTGAGCGAGATGGGCGCCAAAGTAGTAGGCGTAGCGGATCGTGGCGGCGGTATCTACAATCCCAAGGGGATTGATTTGGTTGCCCTACAGGCACATTATGTCAAAACCGGGACTGTCGCCGGTGCGGCGGGTGGCGATGCTGTCACCAACGCCGAATTACTCGAATTGCCGTGCGATATCCTCATCCCAGCGGCCATCGAGAATCAAATCACCAAACGTAACGCCGACCGCATCAAAGCGCGCATCGTGGTCGAGGCGGCTAATGGTCCGACCACACCTGATGCCGATGCGATTTTGTTTGACCGTGGCGTCTTGGTCATTCCCGATATTTTGGCCAATGCCGGTGGTGTGACGGTGAGTTATTTCGAGTGGGTCCAAGGCTTGCAAGAGTTCTTTTGGACAGAGCGTGAAGTCAACGCCCAGCTCGAGCGCATCATGGTCAATGCCTTTGAGTCGGTCAATCACATGGCCCAAGAACGGCGCATGCAATTGCGGACTGCAGCGTATTTGCAAGCAGTCGATCGCACCGCCCAAGCCTATATCACCCGTGGTATTTACCCCTAATGTCGACGCGTCGCCAACAAGGCGCCGACGCCGAATCACAAGCCGCGACGTTTTTACAACGTCGCGGCTTGGTTATCGTCACGCAGAATTGGCAGTGTCGTACGGGTGAGATCGACATTGTGGCCCGAGATGGCGCCACGTGGGTGTTTGTCGAAGTGCGGCAACGTCGCAGTGGGCGCGCCGACGCGATCCAATCAATCGGACCGCGCAAAATCGCGCGATTAGTCACCACCGCGCAATATTTTTTGGAGGCACAATCAGCTGCTGATGAAGACTGGCGCTACGACGTGATTGCCATTGGACCAGCCGGCATTACGCACCTCGTCAACGCCATCGAGTTGCACTAACCGTTGAGGGGTTCCCAGGCCTCAGCCAAGACACAATCCCACGGGAATTTGAATTCATCGGCGGCGTCGTAGACATGTGATTGCAAATTGACCACGATGACTTCGGGCTGGGTCAAGGCCTTCCAGCCGTGCATCACCATCGGTGGGATTTTGATGAGTTTGGGACGGGCAGTGCCCAAAATCACCGAATTGACATGTCCAAAGGTGGGTGACCACGGGCGGAT
>DBCF01000113.1:4831-6661 GCA_002292925.1 Roseiflexaceae bacterium UBA965
TGCCAACATTTGGTGACGCCGTAATCGGTGGCACTTTGGTAGACGTGATTGGGTACAACCAAGCCTTCTTGATCGACCCACGGGCGGCTCCACAATTCGATTACATCGCCACGACCGTCGAGGTGCGTGCGTAAATCTTTGACGTAGAGGCCTTCGATGGTGGTTGGTCGTGAAGAGGGCACCAAGGTGTATTTAATGGTTTTGAGCCATTCCACCGTAACATTGGCGGCTTGGAGCTGCGTGGAATTGTCCGTCATGCAGGTATTACTCCTCGATTACAAATCGTACATCGTATTTTTACTCGTATGCGTATAGTATTATAAGCGAGAAGCTATCAGCGTGTGCGCTATTGCACATTTTAGGAGAAAAAAATGCCCACGAGTCAACGTGTCCGTGATGCCATGCATATCGGCGTCATTTCGTGTCCGAGTGAAACACCTGTCGCCGCCGCAATGGCGCTCATCAGCAGTTACCGCATTCATGCGGTAGTGGTGACCGAAGGCCCTGGGCATTTGGCGGGGATTTTGTCGCAGACCGATTTGTTGCGGGCCTGGAAGGATGGTGCCGCCTATGATCACGTCATGCAAGGCCCCGTACACGCCATCATGACCCAAAGCGTCATCACTTGTATGCCCGACATGGAACTCGACCGGGCCATTCGTTTGCTCAATCGCAACCACGTGCATCGCTTGGTGGTGGTCGAAGAGCGCAACGACGGCCGGGTTTGGCCAACGGGGATCTTGTCGATGAGCGACATCGTGCGCCATATTGACGAGCAGAGCTAAGCGTCTTCTCCAAAAACTATCACGAAGATACACCAATCCCCCCATTCAGCGTGAATGGGGGGATTGATTTGGAACGGAATCAGATCAACATGCTCAAGGGATTTTCGAGCAGGCGTTTGATTTCGCCGACAAACTTGGCTCCTTCGGCACCATCGGTAATGCGATGATCGGCCGAAATGGTAATCGAGCAGATATTGGCGGCCACCACGTCGTTGCTATCGCCCTTGAAAACGGGGATGCGCCGGACGGCACCAACGGCCAAAATCGCACATTGGGGTGGGGTGATGATGGCATCGAATTCCGTGACCCCGTACATGCCGAGGTTGCTAACGGTGAAAGTGCCACCTTGCAGGTTTTCGGCACCGAGTTTGCCATCACGAGCGAGGCCAATCAAGCGCTTGGATTCGCGTGATACGCCACCGAGTGAGCGACTGTCAGCGTTAGTCACTACGGGAGCGACCAAGCCACTGTCGAGAGCCACCGCAATCGACACATTGATACTGGGGTTGAGTTGGATGCCTTCTTCGACAAATGAAGCATTGAGGTTGGGGTAGGCTACGAGAGCCACACCACAAGCCTTGACAATCATGTCGTTGATCGAGATTTGTTGTTCTTTGCTCAACGGTGCGTTGATTTGTTTGCGCAACGTCAAAGCGGCGTCCATATTGACATCCATAGTGATGTAAAAATGGGGTGCTGTCTGCCAGCTTTGGGTCAAGCGCCGGGTAATAGTGCGACGCATATTGCTGAGTGGCACCACGGTCGAGCCAGCTACGGCACTGGGCAATGCCGGCGCCACAGGGGCAGCGGGCGCTACAGGGGCTACAGGGGCGGCGGGCGCCACAGGGGCGGCCACACCTGCAGGACGGCCTGCCATGGCGGCAGAGACGTCGTCACGTACGATACGACCTTGGGGGCCACTACCGTGGATGGTACCGAGGTCGAGACCGTGTTCACGGGCCATGCGCTTGGCAATCGGCGAAGCCTTGACGTCGCCGGCAGCAACAGCGGCCACAGGAGCAGCAGCCGGGGCCACAGGAGCAGC
>DBCF01000113.1:6714-16900 GCA_002292925.1 Roseiflexaceae bacterium UBA965
CAGCAACGACAGGAGCGGCATGCGTGGCACCGGCACCATCACTGGTACGGGCAATCACGCCACCGACGGGAGTGCGTGAGCCAGCGGGTGAGACGATTTCGCTCAACGTGCCACTCACAAATGATTCGATTTCGATGGTGACCTTGTCGGTCTCAATTTCGGCGACGGCTTCGCCCTTGTTGACGAAGTCGCCGACTTTTTTGAGCCAGCGCACAATCGTCCCCTCGGTCATATCGAAGCCCATCTTGGGCATCGTAATATCAGCCATGATCGTACCTCCCGGTGATTGCAGTTAACTGCGATTCAAGACTTTTTTGATGGCTGCCACAATGCGTTCGGTTGTCACCACGACTTGTTGTTCGAGGTTCTTGGCGTATGGCATGGGGACTTCGCGGAAATTGACACGCTGAATGGGCGCATCGAGATAATCGAACCCATGCTCGTACAAGCGGGTGGCGATTTCGGCAGAGGTACCATATGACTGCCAGTCTTCGGTGACGACGACGGCACGGTTGGTCTTTTTGAAGCTCTCGAGGGCGACACTCATGTCGAGCGGGCGCAATGTGCGCAGGTCGACGATTTCGACTTCGATGCCTTCTTTGGCCAAAATATCGGCAGCCTGCAACGATAGATGGACCATGCGTGAATAGGTCACCACAGTAATGTGGCGGCCTTCGCGAGCCAACACCGATTGACCGATAGGAACGATGTAATCACCCTCAGGGACTTCGCCTTTGATGCCATACATCAAGGTGTGCTCAATGAAAATAACCGGATCGGGATCGGCCATGGCCGCCCGGAACATGCCCTTCATGTCGGCGGGGGTGGCGGGTGCCACGACCTTGAGACCGGGGATGTGGGCAAACATTGAGTCAAATGATTGGGAGTGGGTGGCAGACAATTGTGTCCAGCCATTGGTGGTCCGCATCACCAGCGGTACGGAGAATTTACCACCGAACATGCTGTAGATTTTGGCGGCGTGGTTGATAATCATGTCAAAGGCGAGGAGTGAAAAGTTGACCGACATGATTTCGGCAATCGGGCGCATGCCGGCCATAGCGGCACCCACTGCGAGCCCGAGGATACCGGCTTCGGCGATGGGGGCGTCACGGATGCGTTCGGGGCCGTACTTTTCGAGGAAGCCAGCGGTGACACCATAGGTGCTACCGTAGTGGCCGATATCTTCACCGATGATAAAGGTACGCTCATCGGCCATGGCTTCATGGAGTGCTTGTTGGAGCGCTTCACGGACTGTTAAAACGGGCATCGAATATCTCCTTCATTGATGCGGATGCGCATCAACGTACTTGCAGTTTTATACGAGGTCAGGGTCGACGGTGGCCGTGGCGAGTGGTGCAGCATAAATACCGCTATCGGTCAGCCATTCATTGCCTGGTACGGGACTTTCGTCTGCAAAGCGCACTGACGCTTCGACCTGCTCATCAATCACGGCATCGAGGGCATCGATATCGGCAACGGAGCTAACACCGGCTTCAATCAACTCTTTGCGGAAGATGAGGACCGGGTCGTTTGAGCGATGTTGCTCGACATCTTCTTTGGAGCGATATTTTTGGGTGTCTTGGGCTGAGTGACCGCGGAAGCGATAGGTCATGGCTTCGACCAGCACGGGGCCTTGGCCTGAGCGGGCGTATTCCACAGCTTCAGCGACTTGTTCGCGGACGGTCAGCACATCATTGCCGTCGATGCGCATGGCTTTCATGTCAAACGCACTGGCTTTGCGGTAGATTTCTTTTACTGATGAGTGTACTTCAATTGGGGTACCCATGGCATACAAATTGTTTTCACAAACGAAAACAACTGGTAACTTCCACAATTGGGCAAAATTGAGTGATTCGTAGAATTCACCGCCGTTGGTGGCGCCATCACCGAAGAACACCATGACGACACCGTTGGTTTTTTGCATTTTGCAGGCCAACGCAACCCCATCGGCGAGGAGCAAATGGCTCCCGACGATGGCATAGCCGCCCCAGAAGTTTTTGGTGACGTCAGCAAAGTGCATCGAGCCGCCCATACCGTGGGATGTACCGGTGTCTTTGCCAAAGAGTTCGGCCATGAGTTCATCGATGTTGAGGCCACGGGCGATGGCATGACCATGGTCACGATAATGGGTGAAGATATGGTCTTGGGGTTGCAAATTCGAAATCGCGCCGACGCCGGTGGCTTCTTCACCGACATAGAGATGCAAAAACCCACCGATTTTGGCGCGGGTGTACATCTCTTGGCATTTTTCTTCAAAACGCCGAATCAACATCATTTGGCGGTAAAGTTCGACCAACTGGGCATCACCGAGATGATCACGAGCGCGTGAAAAAGGCGTACTAGTCATGGTGCTCCTTAGCGAACTGGCGGCAGATGCTTCTGCCTGAGTGGCGCCCCGACGTTTTTGCATGGTGGCGTCTCCTACACGAAAACCATATTACCCATTGCACTGCAGAATATAGAGCAAAACGACAACATTGGCGTTTAGCGCTGAGAATGTGACAACTCTTCGATGACGGTTACCATTTCGCGCAGGCTCAAGCGTGACGTCTGTGTCACAGGAGCTTTGGCAGTACCGCACAACAAGAGTCGTTTGCTGGGATGCAGATACCATTGGGCATCGGCATCAATCACCGCGAGTTGGTCAGCGAGGCTGGTCAAATCAGCATTAGAGCGTGCTTGGGCAGCCACACCCATCCAACCATGTAATTCTTCGCGGTATACGTAGAGGACAGCCCCCCCACGATAGGCCATGACTGAAGATCCCCCGTACAGGCTTTGCATGGCCACTCCCCGTCCCCACGGAGAATGAAACTCGATGCGATTTGCGAATGATTCGTTGAGGAGTAATTGCCGTTGCTCGTGGGCATACCACGCATCGAGGTTGGGCAACATCAATTCAACGACTCGGGAAGGGTCATCTTCGTACAACAGGTTGAACGAATCTGCCAACATCCCCAAATCACATCCTTGGCGGTCAGTTGCAGTGGCATTGTCGATCGACGTGACTTGACGAATGATGCGTTCGAGTGCGACATCATACGAGGCCACATTGCGCCGGACTAATTCAGCGGCACTCAGGGTACGGACATGGCGTTGGTGATGGTCATAGCGACCATTACCCGTATCGACATGCACCACATGGGGATCGCTATCTACCGGTTGATTGTTGAGTGTTGTACCGGATGGCACAAACCGCAACTGCACATCTGTGGCGCCGCCAAAGCGCTTAAAGATCCAAATCGCCGCAATGCAATCGAGATCTGGTGCAAGATGCGCCACGATGACTGATGGCATTGTCACAATCCTTGGCTCCCTCTTTTTACACAGTGTCATAATCTCATGATTTATTAAGCAAAATCATGTGTGGTAAATATCGCGCGCTAGTATATCAGAAAGGGCGATTTACTGCAACGTGGCACCCCTAACCACTATCTTGCCATTTCGTCATAAACTTCGTATAATTCATCTGTGATAATCATCCGTGCGGTGCACTTCACCTCAGCCATAGAGGAGAATCATGGAAGAGCCACTCGCCGTCCCCGCTTCGTCTGCCCAAACCATTATTACGCCTCTCTCCGCAGACACGCACAGCCCTGAGTTTTTTGCCCAACTCTTAGCCGAACAAGGAAGCTTGCTCCGCTCACTCACGCATGGTGATACGCTTGATGGCGTCATCATGGCACGGAGTGCCGATGAAATCCTCATCGATGTCGGGCACAAATCCGAAGGTGTGGTCTCGAATCGTGAAATGCAATCGCTTACCGCAACTGAACGCGATGCGTTGGTTGTGGGTAGTACGGTATTGACCTTTGTGGTACAAGCCGAAGACGAACAAGGCCGGGTGGTATTGTCACTTGACCGTGCCCGTCAAGAACTCAGTTGGCGTAATTTGCAACAGCTCGCCGACACGGGTACTCCCATCGAAGCAGTTGTAGTCAATTACAACAAAGGTGGGTTACTCGTCAATCTTGATGGTGTGCGTGGGTTTATCCCCACGTCGCAAGTTTCGGGGATTGGTCGGGGTACTGATGTGCAAAAACAGACCGAAATGGCGCGCATGATTGGTAGTACGTTGCGCCTCAAAGTGGTCGAAATGAGCCGGCAACGCAATCGGCTAATTCTTTCGGAACGCCAAGCCAACATGGCCACACGCGATCAACGCAAAGATGTGTTGTTGAGCGAAATCAAAGTCAACGATGTGCGCGAAGGCGCCATCACATCGGTTTGTGATTTCGGGGTATTTGTTGATGTTGGTGGTGCTGACGGATTGGTGCATTTGTCCGAATTATCATGGAGCCGCGTACGCCACCCCAACGATTTGTACAAAATGGGCGACCGGGTCACCGTGATGGTATTGAGCATTGATGCAGATCATCGTCGGATTGCCTTGTCAATCAAGCGCACCCTGACCGAGCCGTGGGGTGCGGTTGAAGCTCAATTTGCCGTTGAGCAAGTGGTCACTGGGGTAGTCACACAAATTGCGCCGTTTGGGACGTTTGTGCGGCTCGCCGATGGCATCGAGGGCTTGATTCATGTGTCTGAATTAAATAACAAACAAAACGAGCCTCGCCCAGCGTTGACGTCTGGCGAAGAGGTATCCGTTCGGATTGTGCGCATCGATGTGGCGCGACGGCGCATCGGCTTAAGTCTACAAACCACCCCCGATGGTGATCCATCGGTTGCCTCATAGCGCTGTATTCACCACGGTGGACAGCGAGGGAGTATGTCAATGTCAGGTGCCTACGATAAGTTTACCAAGCGTGCCAAACAGGTACTGCAATACGCCACCGAAGAAGCACGTGCACTCAATCATTCGTATATCGGCACCGAACACATTTTGCTCGGGCTGATTCGCGAAGGTGAAGGTGTCGCTGCCCGTGTGCTCGAAGATTTGGGTGTGCAATTGGCGCAAACCCGCCATTCCGTCGAATTTATCGTCGGGATTGGTGAGGGCGAATCGCGCCCCGACAAAGAATTATCAGCGCGGGCCAAAAACGTGATTACTTTGGCCATCGATGAAGCCAAGCGCCTCGGGCACAACTACATCGGTACCGAGCATATTTTGCTGGGGCTGATTCGTAATGGCGAAGGAGTCGCCACCGGCGTGCTCGACATGCTGGGCGTCTCCCTTGAGCAAATCAAAACCAGTGTGATGCGCGTGCTCCGTCAAGGCGGCGCGACGACTGGTGCAAGTGGTGGTGCCGGCAGTAGCACCACGCCCCAACCCGAGCGTCCCAGCAGTGCAAGTGCGAGCAGTAGTGCAAGCACGAGCAGTAGCGGGAGCTCAAGCCAAACGGGTAAAGGCAACAAAACACCGTATCTCGATGCCCTCGGCACCGATTTGACCGAAATGGCCGAAAGTGGCCGGCTCGACCCTGTGATTGGCCGGAGCCGCGAAATCGACCGCGTCATCCAGATTTTGTCACGCCGCACCAAAAATAACCCGGCGTTGATTGGTGAACCTGGCGTCGGCAAAACAGCCATCGTCGAAGGCTTGGCCCAACGCATCATTGCCGGCGATGTCCCCGATAGTTTGCGGGGCAAACGGGTGGTGTCGCTCGACATGGGAGCCTTGGTGGCGGGTACCAAATACCGTGGCCAATTCGAAGAGCGCCTCAAAAAAGTCGTCGACGAAATCAAAGAAACCCGCTGTATTTTGTTTATTGACGAATTCCACACCATCATCGGTGCCGGTGGGGCCGAAGGGACCCTCGACGCCGCCAATATTCTCAAACCGGCCTTGTCACGAGGCGAATTGCAGACCATTGGGGCCACCACTCTCGATGAATATCGCAAATACATCGAACGTGATGCTGCCCTCGAACGGCGCTTCCAGCCTGTGATGGTCGATCAACCCAACGAAGAAGACACCATCCAGATTTTGCGGGGCATCAAGTCGCGCTACGAAGACTTCCACCAACTGCAAATCAGCGACGAAGCCATCATCGCCGCCGCCTATTTGTCGTCACGCTACGTGCCCGACCGCTTTTTGCCCGACAAAGCCATCGACTTGATCGACGAAGCTTCGGCACGGGTACGGATGACCCGTAGCGCCACCCCTTCGGCGTTGCGCGATGCCTTGCGTGGCCTCGAAGTACTCAACAAAGAAATCAGCGCTGCCGAAGCCCAAGGTCAGACCGAATTGGTCGAAACCTTGCGTGAGCGAGCCGAAGTGATGCAACAGCGTGTCGCCCAAGTCGAACGCGAGCACGGCATTGCTGAAGGCAGTAGCAATACTACTCCACCCTACGTCACCGAAGAAGACATTGCTGCAGTCGTGGCGATGTGGACGGGCATCCCCGTCATGCGCCTAACCGGCGACGAGACAGTGCGCCTGCTCCAAATGGAATCAGCGTTGCATGGGCGAGTCATCGGCCAGAGCGAAGCCATCGTCACCATCTCGAAGGCGGTACGGCGGGCCCGAGCAGGGCTCAAAGACCCCCGCCGCCCGATTGGGAGCTTCATCTTCCTCGGACCTACCGGTGTCGGCAAAACTGAGCTTGCCAAAGCCTTGGCAGAGTTCATGTTTGGCTCCGAAGAGCACCTCATCAAAATCGACATGTCGGAGTTCCAAGAGCGCCATACGGCGTCACGCTTGGTGGGCTCACCCCCAGGATATGTGGGTTATGGCGATGGTGGACAACTCACCGATGCCGTACGCCGCAAGCCGTACTCTGTGGTGCTGTTTGACGAAATCGAAAAAGCCCACCCCGACACCTACAACATGCTGTTGCAGGTACTCGAAGATGGCTATTTGACCGACGGCAAAGGGCGCAAAGTCGACTTCCGCAATACGATTATCATCATGACATCCAACGTGGGTACCGAGCAGATCCGCGGTGCGTCACGGATTGGGTTCTTGGGCAAAGATGGCGATATCGCCAACAAAGACTTGCGCAACCGGGTCAACGACGCATTGCGCCAAGTATTCCGCCCCGAGTTCCTCAATCGTTTGGATTCGACGATTATTTTCCATTCCTTGACCAACGAAGAAATTCGCCAAATCACACGCTACATGCTCAAACGGGTGCAATTGCAACTCAACGAGCACAAGTTGACCATCGATGTGAACGATGCCGCCTGTGATTTGTTGGCCAAACGGGGCTACGACCCCTCATTTGGGGCCCGCCCGTTACGCCGTATCATTACCAACCTCATCGAAGATCCGTTATCCGAAGGGGTGTTGGATGGGCGGTTTGTGGCTGGCGATACGATTGCCATTGACGTGGCCACCCTCGAAAACGGCGAAGAGTACTTGCGCTTGAGTGCTCAACGCGCCGAAACCCCAGTGGCACTCGACGATAACGACGTCGTCGTCGATACACTGGCATAACTCATGGCCAAAACACGCACCGTATTTGTTTGTCAGCAATGCGGGGCACACCAAGCACGCGAAATGGGTCGGTGCCCCAACTGTAGTGGTTGGGGCACATTGGTCGAACAAATCGAACGCCGCGAGGCACCTGCCAGCAATCGGCGTTCGGTGGTAGTCAGCGGTGCCGGTGCCCCTTTGCCCCTGCACGCCATCCCGAGCGGTGGCGTGTCGCGTTTGCCTGTGGTCTATCAAGAATTTGCGCGCGTCCTCGGTGGCGGATTGGTACCAGGCAGCCTCGTGCTGATTGGTGGCGAACCGGGTATCGGCAAATCGAGTCTGTTGCTCCAGAGTGCGGCCCATTTTGCCGAACATGTGGGGGATGCCCTGTATATTTCGGCCGAAGAATCTGCCCAGCAAATCAAATTGCGGGCCGACCGCATGGGGCTCAATCCCGAGCGCTTGTGGATTTCGTCTGAAACAAATCTCGAAACAGCGATTAGTTATATCGACAGCCAGCGCCCCGGCTTGGTGATTGTCGACTCCATCCAAACCGTCTACATCGAAGAACTGAGCTCGGCGGCAGGATCGGTCGGCCAAGTACGTGAAGGCGCCTTGCGCCTGTTGCGGGTCGCCAAAGATCTCAACATCCCCATCATCATCGTCGGGCACGTCACCAAAGAAGGGGCGATTGCCGGCCCGCGTATGCTCGAACACATCGTCGATGTGGTGCTCTACCTCGAAGGGGAGCGCTTCCACCAATACCGGATTTTGCGGGGCGTCAAAAACCGTTACGGCTCCACCGATGAAGTGGGGATTTTTGAGATGACTGCCACCGGGCTCCACGAAATCAGTAACCCCTCACAAGTATTCCTAGCTGAGCGTTCAGCCAATACACCAGGATCAGCGGTGGCCGTCACGCTGGAAGGGACGCGGCCGATTTTGGTCGAAATCCAAGGCTTGACGTCAAACACCGCCAACCCACAGCCCCGGCGCACCGTCAACGGCTATGATCTCAACCGGCTACAGATGTTGTTGGCCGTGCTAGGCAAACGTGTCGGGCTCCCCCTATTTAACCAAGACGTATATGTCAATATCGTAGGTGGGTTGCGCATCGGCGAGCCGGCTGCAGATTTGGCGGTAGCCACGGCGATTGCGTCGTCGTTCCGCAATCAACGAGTGGCATCAGACATGGTGCTGATGGGCGAAATCGGGCTGAGTGGCGAAATGCGCAGTGTCACCCAAATCGAACGACGCTTGGGCGAAGCCGCAAAACTGGGCTTCAGCAAAGCCGTTTGCCCACCGCTCCAAACACCCATTCACATCGAAGGCATGCAGATTACCCAAGTCAAATCGGTGTTTGATGCCATCGAAGCGGCCTTGGGTCCGGCACCGCGCCGCAAAAATCGCGACGACGACGAATAACCCGACGCGCCCGACGTTTTTCACCATAAAACAGACGCATTTACACAAATACAGGACGGTATTATGCGGGCAGTAATTCAACGGGTAACGCAGGCACAGGTCAGTGTGGCCGGCGAAGTCGTCGGTCAGATCGAAGCGGGGGTGATGGTGTTGCTGGGGATTGGGCATGGTGATGGCCCAGCGCAGATCAGCCAAATCGGCCGCAAAATCCTCGAATTGCGGATTTTTGATGATGAAAGTGGCAAGCCCAATATTTCGCTCATCGATAGTGGCGGGGCGGTATTGCTGGTCTCACAATTCACGTTGTACGCCGACACTAGTCGGGGACGCCGACCGGGCTATTCGCCGGCCGCCTTGCCCGACGTGGCAGCGCCGCTGGTCGATGCCATGCGTGACTACTTGACGGCTGCGGGTGTGCGCGTCGCCACGGGGCGGTTTGGGGCCGATATGCAGGTCAGTCTGACCAACAATGGTCCGTATACGTTGATTTTGGATAGTGAAAAATAACCCTATGATTCGCGACGCCACCAGCCACGATTACCCACAGATGCAATCCCTTTTGGCGGAGCACCACATGGTGCCGGCATACTTTGAGGCGGCTAGTCGTTGGTGGGTGGCGGTGGGTGATGGCGGCACTATTTGTGGGATGATTGGGGTGGAGTATGGGGCACAAGCCTGGCTGTTGCGCAGTGCGCTAGTAACACCCCAAGCGCGTGGGCACGGGCTGGGCGTAGCCTTGACATCAGCAGTGATTGCAGCGGCACGTCAGAACCAGCAAATGGCGGTGTATTGTTTCAGCACTGATGCGGGGGATTTTTGGACAAAAATGGACTTCACAGAGGTGGCGGTGACAGAATTATTACAAATGTTGCCAGATGCCCCGCAAGTCGCCCAATTTGCGGCTCTTGATTGGTTGGCGACTGAAGTCGCCTGGCGCTATACGGTACAATAATTATGTTCGTTGTTGCAAAGGAGCACCACCATGGCAATGTTTGATATGCCGCTGTCACAGTTGGAACAATACCGACCCGATGTAGCAGAACCGAGTGATTTCGACGCATTTTGGCAGGCGAGTTTGGCCGACACACGCCGCCACGACCTCAACCCCCAATTTGTGCCCGTGAATGGGGGCTACAAGACCGTTGAGGTGTTTGATGTGAGCTTCGCCGGCTGGGGTGGGCAACAAGTCAAGGGCTGGTTTTTGGTACCTACACAACGCAGTGGACCGTTGCCGTGTGTGGTGGAATATATTGGCTACGGCGGTGGCCGGAGCTTCCCCAATGATTGGTTGCTCTGGAGTAGCCAAGGGTACGCCCATTTGGTGATGGATACTCGTGGTCAAGGGAGTTCCTGGTCAAAAGGTGATACGGCCGACCCCGATCCAGTTGGTGACAATCAGCACCCAGGCTTTATGACCCGCGGCATCCGCAACAAAGAGCACTACTA
>DBCF01000027.1 GCA_002292925.1 Roseiflexaceae bacterium UBA965
GCCGACACCCTCAGAGACATTGACCGTGACCGTATCAAAAACGCCGTCGATGACCCGTAGTGCGACGTTTACGCCGACGTTTACCAACACGCGGACGTTTACGCGCACCAAGACACCGTCACGCACGATGACTCCGTCACGCACCAAATCACCGACGCGGACTCGTTAACCTTGGATTCGGTAATCCCCCTTTCTCAATTTGAGGAAGGGGGATTTTCATGAACAAAGACGAATGAATGAATGACAATTAGATGACATTTTTTTTGCAATAAACTGAGAAATATAATTAATAATTTCGTTGATATGCTGCCTCCCATGTGATTTTTTATTATTTTTAATCATATATTAGATTGCACTGATATATTCACCTATATGGTGCATTTTTTATAAAAAAAAACTAATAAAAACAAATAAATTATGATAATAACGCATTATATTTAAAATAGTAGAGGAAAAAAATAGCTGAAAAATAAAACAACTCGAATAGTGAAATTTGTAGAAAATTGCAATGTAGAGTATATTTTAATGTAAGTAAAATACATGTGTATAAGTATAATTTGTACACAAAGGAGATGGGGATGACGCTTTACAGATTCTGGTAAATCACTGACCCGTACGCTGTAGCCAGCATACGTTGAAACACATCTTTGAGGAGATTGCACATATGAGAGTAGTCATGATTATGCCCATTATGGAGAAGAAATGATGAGTCGATTACAAGTAGGGTTATTCGCAATTATGCTGTTGCTGTTGCACCAAATGGCATATGCACAACCGCGTGAAACTACCCCACAAACGGTGCCACACAAGCAACAGGCGACGACAAATGCAATACGCAGTCCCCGTACTCCGTCGATTTTGCAGAATGGGAGTTTCGAAAATGGCTTAACGGGGTGGACGGTCATCAATGGTAATGGGGTGACCGGTGATGTTACCTCCGCCACGAGTGATTTCATCGATTTGGGCGTCGACTCAATTGGTGGATGTGTCACACAAGATACAACCGATTACACGAAATTTAATGGTGGTGGATCACGACCAAATAGTGACAATACGAGTATTAATGCCACGTATACAGGTAGTGTAGCAATTGCGACGACTGCCAATGGTCTCGCACCTGCAGACGGGTCAAACGTGGTGTTTATGCAACTCGGTAGTGGAACACGAACCGCGCCGTATCACGTGTTGCATGGCCCAGCCATATTTAGTGATTTATTTGATGCTACGGCTGGCCAAGTAGTCAATCTGCAGTGGTATTCGACTGCCGGTGGTGATGATTTCGCCGTCTTGGGGTATTTGGTTGATACCACCACCTGCACCCAAACCGAAGTGGTCGACGAAACTGGTTATTCGGTGACTGGCTGGCAGTTTGTGTCGATGACGATTCCTGCTACTAGTAGTGCGTATCGATTTGTATTTGTCAATGGTACGCACGATGCGTCAGGTGGTCAGTATTCGGGGGCATCGTTCTGGGTTGATAATATTTCGGTGGGTAATCCACAAACGGTCACCTTTGATTTAACGGGAACCACGGCGAATTATTATACAGGAGCAATTACGGCCCCCTTTACATTGCCGGGTACGGCCACATCGGGGTTACCTGTGAGTTATACCTCGTCAACTCCTTCTAAGTGTACGGTAAGTGGTACGACAGTGACGATTGTCGGTGCCGGGGTATGTACGATTACGGCAGCGCAAGGTGGTGGGCTTGATGCCAATGGCGATGTATGGGCAACCGCATTACCAGTGACATCATCATTTACGATTACGAATTATCGTCCACAAACCATTACGTTTGCGGCTCCTACCGCAAAGCTTATGACTGACGCTGATTTTGCACCAGGGGCGACGGCATCATCGAGTTTAGCGGTGACATATACGTCAAGTACGCCGCTGGTCTGTACGATTGTCTCAAATAAAGTCCATATGGTGGGACCTGGTACCTGTACCGTGACTGCCGATCAAGCAGGTAATGGGACGTATGTTGCCGCACCGAGTGTTACGCAGAGTTTTACGGTCAAAAATCCGCAAACAGTGACATTCCCTGCTATTGCTGATCAAAATGAGGGGGTAACCTCTATTTCGTTGGCGGCGATAGCAGATTCAGGGTTACCGGTAACGTATACGTCAACCACCCCATCGATTTGTACCGTGAGTGGCAGTACGGTGACGGTGCTGGCAGCCGGGAATTGTTCAATCAAGGCGTCGCAAGCTGGTGATAGCGCGTATGCACCAGCAACTGATGTCACCAATACCTTCAAAATCAAGCCGGCGCAGACGATTACCTATACAGCGCCGACTGATCGTGGCAAAACAGACCCTGATTTTGATCCTGCGGCTACTGCGTCGTCGGGGTTGTTTGTGGAGTATACATCGACTACACCGGCGGTTTGTACGATTGTGCTAAACAAGATTCACATGGTTGGCCCTGGCACCTGTACGACGACTGCCTCACAACCGGGTGACACAAACAATGCGCCGGCTCCCGATGTGACACGCAGTTTTGTCGTCAAAGACACCCAAACAATTACCTTCCCGACTATTGCTGATATCGGTGTTGCATCAGCGCCATTTAGTGTGGCTGCCACGACTTCATCTGGTCTGACCATTGCGTATACATCAACGACTCCATCGGTCTGTATGATTAATAACGGGACTGTGATTGTGCTAGGGCCAGGAGATTGTTCGATTAAGGCATCACAATCGGGGAATGGTAGTTTTGTTGCTGCCCCTGATGTGATTCGTACCTTCAAAATCAAGGCAGCCCAAACCATTACGTTTGGCGCATTGAGTGACCTACTCTATACCGAACCTGACTTTGATCCTAGTGCGACGGCCTCATCGACCTTACCGGTAACATACACCACAAGTACGCCGGCGGTCTGTACGATTGTGGCAAACAAAGTGCATATGGTTGCTCCAGGGACGTGTACGGTGACGGCCAATCAAATCGGTGGGGTGAGCGGTGGTTTGACCTATGACCCAGCGCCCCCCGTGAGTCAAACATTTACGGCGAAGCCGGCACCACAGAGCATTACCTTTGCTGCAATTCCCAACAAAAGTATTTATGATGGGAGTTTCTTGGTGAGTGCCACGGCATCTTCGGGACTCCCGGTCTCGCTTGTCTCAACGACACCGGCGTTTTGTACGGTGTCAGGGTCACGGGTGATGATTATCAAAGGCGGTGGTTTTTGTAAAATCGTGGCACGCCAAGGCGGTGGCTCGATTGGTGGCAGTACATTTGAGGCAGCCACCGATGTGACGCGTGAATTTGTGATTTCAGATGCGACGCGCACACCCACTGCCTCGGTAACACGGACGGCGACCCCGACCGCCGCATTGACAGACCTCAAGAAAGCGGCAATTGGGAATGCCTATGTATTGGCATTGTTGCAAGATAACACAATTATATCGTGGGGCAAGAACGATCGTCGTCAGTCTACGATCCCAATCGCATTGCGCGATAAAGTATTTCGTGACGTTGCGGCAAGCATTGGTACGGCATATGCATTAGATATGGATGGCAATGTCTATGCTTGGGGAGAGAACCTCTATACCGAAGGGGATGTGCCTATTGTCGCCCAAACTGGTGTCAAGGCGATTGCTGCAGGTGCCCGGTTTGCCTTTGCAATTCTCAGTGATGATACCGTGGTGGCATGGGGGCGCAATGAATTTGGTCAGACACGCGTCCCGGTGGGGTTACAAGATGTGATTGAGGTTGATGGTGGTGATCGACATGCCGTGGCCTTGACCCGCGATGGTTCAGTGGTGGCATGGGGTGACAATGCCAAGGGTCAAAGCAGAGTCCCGGTGGGCTTGACGGACGTGATTCATGTGAGTGCTGGTCAAGACCACACCTTGGCACTGCTAAATACGGGACGTGTGATTGGGTGGGGCAGTAACGCCAAGGGACAGATCAAAATTCCGATAGAGGCTGTCGACATTGTCGCAATTGCCGCAGGGCGAGAGTGTTCGATCGCACTGAAATCCGACGGTACGATGGTGACATGGGGTGACAGCACGTATCTGCGATTCCCGCCACTCAATGGAAAAGCAGTGGTCGCCGTTGATTCGGCCAATCAAAATTCGATTATCGGTGTCCGTGGTGGTGGAGTATTTATCGCAGGCATTCGCAATGTCCATGATATGTATACGTCACCGACTTCTACCCGTACACCGCTCATTACATTGACGGCATCGTTGACGCCGACACCCTCAGAGACATTGACTATGACCGTATCAAAAACGCCATCAATGACCCGTAGTATGACGTTTACGCCGACGTTTACCAATACGCGGACGTTAACGCGCACCAAGACTGCGACGCGCACGATGACACCGACACGCACCAAATCGCCGTCACGCACCAAATCACCGACACGCACGCCGTAGCGCGCATAGATTGAAGCCCCTCTTCCAGCATACTGGAAGAGGGGCTTTTTGATGAGAAAGAGATTGGCTAGATGATTAGCGCAATCCTGCCAACATGGCTTTGGCGCCGTGTTGCAAAAAACGTAAATCACTGCCACACAGCATCATATTCATCCCTTTGGTATGCCAACCTTTGAGAATGGTAGGGTCGCTGGCGTGGGTACCCGTCGTCACGCCATGACGTTGGCCTGCTGCCACCACTTGATCCATCGCCGCAATGACAATCGGGTCAGTGGTGCTGGGAGCCCCCAACGCGATGGCCAAATCATAGGGGCCAACCAACAGCACATCGACACCGGGCACACTGGCGATGGCATCGAGGTTGGATATGGCTTGGGCTCGTTCGATTTGGATGATGACTAGGGTTTCGTTGTTCATGTGGCTGATGAGCTCACGCGGGGGTACTTCGTGATAGTCGGTAGCACCCCGTACTGATGCTGCGCCGCGATCACCACGCGGTGGGTATTTGATGTGGCGGATGGCTTCTTCGACTTGGGCGGCGGTATCGATACGAGGAATCATCACCCCTTGGGCGCCAGCATCAAGCAAGCGGGCGATGTCACCATAGCGCAAATCAGGAACGCGCACGATGGGAGTAATTCCACACAGCCGGGTCGTGCCGATTAAATCGGCCACCATCGGCAGGTCATAGACGCCATGTTCGAGGTCAAAAAAGATACTATCAAAGCCGGCATCTGCTAGCAGATGGACATAGGCTGGCGCGCGCATATCCATGGCGAGGGTGCCCGTCACCATTGCGCCAGTGGCGATTTTGGCTTTGAGTGCGTTGTGTGCAAGGGTCATCGAAATGGCCTTTCTTGATTGAGGGGCGTAGGGGCGACAAACCGGCCCCAACCGGGTTGCCCGATGACTTGGCCATTGTGACTGACCTGTTGGCCCCGCACAAAGGTACTAACGACGGCGCCGCGGGTTTGGCGACCATGCCAGAGCCGGGCGGTGACGCGTGACTTACTTTCCCACGTGTTTGTATCGATGCGGCCCTCAGCGGCAAGGTCTACCAACATAAAGTCGGCGTCGGCGCCCACGGCGATAACCCCTTTGCGGCCGGCCATCCCAAAAATAGCGGCGCTGTTGGTACTGAGCAGTGCCACCATGCGCTCGAGAGTAATCCGGCCGTAGGCCACGGCAGTGAGCATTAGCGGCACGAGGATTTCGATGCCAGGGGCGCCTGGAGGCGCCGCCCACATGTTATCCCAGCCCGGTTCTTTTTCGCTAGCCAAAAAGGGTGAATGATCGGTGCCAATGATATCGATTTCACCACGGGCTACCCGCTCCCACATCGCTTCGACGAGGAATTCATCGCGGACGGGCGGGTTGGTTTTGGCATAGGGGCCGTAGGTCGCCAAATCAGCATCAGTCAAAAACAAGTAGGGCGGGCAGGTTTCGCAGGTGACTTTGATGCCCGCTGCTCGTGCCTGGGTAATCAAATCGACAGAGTAGGGGCTCGACACGTGCACCACATGCAACCAGGCGTTGGCGGCGCGGGCCAGGGCGATAGATTGGGCCACACAGGCTTCTTCGACCACGGGGGGGCGGGCACGACCGTGACTGGTGGGACCGTTGTCGCCGGCAGCTTTGAGGTGGGTGGCGAGTACGGCCAAAATATATTCGTCTTCGGCGTGAATCGCCGCCGGGCGGCCGGTTTTGGCGGTGACTTGGAGTACTCGATAAAACTCACCGGGGTCGGGGCAACAGAGCCCAATGAATTCTTTTTCGCGCCCGGCAGGGACGGCGGTACGGAAGGTTTTGAACGAAATAATCCCCGCATTGGCTAAGGCCGGCAATTCGGCGATGTTGTCGGCGGCAGCCCCACCATACAACGCAAAGTCAACGTAGGCCTTGGGTTGGACGGTGCTGATGCGGTCTACTAAGGTTTGGGCATTGTGGACTGACGGGCTGGCGATAGGCATCTCGCAAATCATGGTGATGCCTGATACGGCCGCGGCGCGGGTGGCAGTGGCAAAGTCTTCGCGTTCGAGGCGCCCGGGGTCGCGCACATGCAGGTGGCTGTCGATGGCGCCCGGCAATAAATAGAGCCCGGCGGCATCGACAGTGGTATGGGCCGGAGCAAAGTCGGCGCTCTGCCCCAACGCTACGATGCGGCCATCACGGACGGCTACATCGAGTTGGTGACGGCCATCGGCATTGACAACGGTGGCATTGCGGATGATGAGGTCTAGCATAATTGTTTTCTCGCAGTGTAGACAATAATTCCCGTAGCACCACCGCACAAAAACGCAGTGTGCTACGGGATTGACGTGCGGTTTATGGCAGGGCGTTGGAGGCGGCACCGTCGATTAGGGTGGCAGTGCCGCTCATGTATGAAGCAGCTTCTGATGCCAAAAAGACGATGAAATTGGCGAATTCGGCGGGTTCACCCAAGCGACCCATCGGGATTTGGCTCATCGAGGCTTGGCGCACTTGGTCGAGGCTGGTGTTGGAGCGGGTGGCTTGGGCGCGGTCGAGTTCTTCGATGCGCTCGGTGCCGATGCGACCGGGTCCTACCACGTGGACGAGTACGTTGTGCTGGGCTACTTCTCGGGCCAGTGATTTGGCCATGGCATTGACGCCAGCCCGCATCACATTCGACAAAATCAAGTTGGGGATGGGTTGGCGAATCGACGACGAGGCAATGGTCAGCAAGCGTCCGTAGTTGGACTGTTTCATGTGGGGCAACGCAGCGCGACTGACCCACACAAAGCTCATCAGGTTTTGATTAAACGCCGTCAACCATTGGGCATCGTTGATGGCTTCAAATCCACCCGGAGGGGGGCCGCCGGCGTTGTGCAGGGCGATTTCGAGGCCGCCATGGCGTTCGACACAGGTGGCAATGACTTTTTGGATGTCGGCTTCGGTGTTGACATCGGCGGCCACGCCAATGACGTCGGCGCCGGTTTCGGCGCGAATTTTGGCGGCGGCTTCGTCGATGCGGGCTTGGTCACGGCTGGCGATGACTAATTTGACCCCTTCTTGGGCCAATCCGAGGGCACAGGCATAGCCGAGGCCACGACTGGCTGCAAACACAACGGCCCGTTTGCCGGTCAATCCGAGATTCATGCGTGAGCTCCTTTGAAATGTTGAATGAGGCCTAAACGCGTCACAATATCGTGCAAATCGGCAATCACGTCGGCAGGCAACGGACTCGATGGCGCACGCACGTGGGCGTGGGCAATGGCTCCCCGTTGCATGTAGATATATTTCCGGATTGCCAAATTAATGCCTGGTTGGTTTTCATAACGAATGAGTGGACACGCCTGATAAAAGGTCTGGGTGGCACCGTCAACATCACCAGCCGCCCATTGGTTGCAAATTGCGACCAGGATTTCGCTGAACCCAAAGCCTGTCATACAACCATCGGCGCCATGGCGAAGTTCTTCGAGGAGCATATTGGCCCCCATACCCCCAAAAATAACCATGTCTGGGGCAGCGGCGCGCATACGGGTGGTTTTGGCGGGGGTTGGTTCTTCTTCGAGTTTGAGGTAATTACAGCCGGGCACGTCGCGGGCCAGATTGGCCAAAAAATCAACGCTCATCAAGACACCACTACTGATGGGGTGGTCTTGGACCACCACGGGGATGTCGACGGCGGCGGCGACGCGCTGATAGTGACTCCGCAAAGCGGCGTCGTTGGGTTTGGCGAGGCGAGGCGGTGCCACCATTAAGGCATCGGCACCCAGCTCGGCGGCGCGCTTGCTTAACGCCACACAACGGTCGGTGGCCACATGGCTGGTGCCAATACAGATTTTGACGCGGCCAGCGGCGGCAGTGATGACGTCATCGATGATAACATCGCGTTCGGCATCACCTAATTTGTCGACTTCACCCATCACGCCCAGCATGGTGATGCCTTGGACGCCGAGGCCGACTAGCATATCGACCATGGTACCAAGGCTGGCCCGGTCGAGTTCGCCGGTGGGGAGAAACGGTGTGGGGGCAATCGTATAAGTCCCGTGTAAAAATGGATGACGTGGCATGGCTACATCCTAATAACTACATTTGATGGCGTAACATGTCGGTAATGACTTTGCCCAAATCTATTACGGGCAACGGGAGTAATTGTTCGAGCGTTTGGACTTTGTCGAGCGGATGCCCCACATAATCGAGGATCAAACAATCGTTGTGTTGGTAGATCAGCTGTTCGCGAATCCAGGCGGCGAGTTCGACGGGGGGGAGTTGGGGGTCAACGAGGACGGTGGGTTGGAATCCCCGTTGCAACCATTTGCGATGGATGGGAATGGCTTGGGTTTGACTCGGGCTGAGCACGGCAATCCGCTGAAATCCACGGATTTCGAGGATGGTGGTGACCATAGCAGTGGGTCGGTAGAGTGGTTTGGTGCTTTTGAGCATATCAAACGGCCCCGCACACAACAACACACTCATATTTACATCTTGTTTTTCGACAGTCGCAATTGCTTTTTGCAACAGCGGTGCCAAAAACGCCTCAGAAACCTCTACCAACGTGCCGTCACGTAAGCGAGTAGTGAGTAGATATTCGGCAGTAGTATCGTGTGGGATGTCTTGGGGTTGCACAAAATCGAGCGCGCCTGATTCGATGTACTGGAAGAGCGAATTGGCTTTTTGCAGGGGTTTGACCAAATCGGGGCGAGGCGATTGTCCGATGATGATGGCACCGATTCGTGGCATGCGCTGATTCTCCTTGTGTGGGAGGATATCCCTCTGTGGATGGTGTAATTACCATCCACAG
>DBCF01000165.1 GCA_002292925.1 Roseiflexaceae bacterium UBA965
AGTCGATTCGTTGGTGGTAGGGACGGGTGCTGATTATCAAAAAGTCCAGTCGGTGCCACTTGAAGCCGGCCGTTTTTTTACCCTGGAAGAAGAACAAGCCTCTGAACGGGTAGCAGTACTCGGGTCACTCGTGGCTGAGGATTTGTTTGGCAAAGGTCCCGAAAATCGGGTCACGGCAGTTGGCCAAACCATCATCATCAATGGGCAGAGCATCAAAATCCTAGGGGTGATTAAAGGTGCCGGTGGTCCTTTTTCGTCGGACCAACGTATTCTCGTACCATCAGGGACGGCGCGCTTGCGCATCGCCGGCAACCAAGATTTGCCTGGTCGTGGCCTCAAAATGTCGTCGATTTTGTTGGGGTTACGCACCGAAGGGGTAGTAACCAAAGCCGAAGCCTTGATTACGGCGACATTGCGTGATGCCCGCAATGTGCCAGTGGGTGCCATCGACGACTTCAAAATTAATTCACCGACCCAGGCGTTGGGAATTTTGAACGGCATTAATAGTGCAATTACCGGATTCATTGCCGTGGTGGCAGGGATTAGTTTGGTCGTCGGTGGGATTGGTATCATGAACATCATGTTGGTGGCGGTGACGGAGCGTACCCGCGAAATCGGCGTACGTAAGGCCTTGGGTGCCACTGATCGTGATGTATTGGGCCAATTCGTCATCGAAGCTGCCACCATTAGTCTGATTGGCAGTCTAATCGGGATTGGGTTTGCGGTGGCGTTGGTATTGGCGATTGCATCGGCGGCGGGATTGGGGATGATTCTGTCGATTCCGGCGGTGATTATTTCGTTGGTTTTTGCCTTAGGCATCGGGATTGGCTTTGGCTATTACCCAGCCAAACGGGCTGCGTTGTTGTTGCCCATCGAAGCCTTGCGCTACGAATAGTCTGGCATGTATCATCGCACCATAGCCACGGCTATGGTGCGATTTTTATTGCGGAATGGAGCGAGTCATGCAAGCCAATATCGACGTGTTGACCGCGATGAATGTCGCTGATTTACAAAAATCTTTCAAGGTTGATCAGCGCCCTGTGCTCCGGCGGATTGTAGCGGTGCTGGGGTGGTGGCCGGCGCGGCGTTTGGCGCATAGTATGGCGGCCTGTGACCACTTGGCCGGCCAACAGAGCCTGGCTGCTGCAGGGCAAGTAATCGTTGATCAATACGCCACGCAGGTCGAGTATGTGGGCACGAGTCACATCCCACGTACGGGGGCAGTCTTGATTTGTGCCAATCACCCGGGTATGGTCGATACCTCGGCGATGTTTGTGGCGATTAATCGCCCTGATGTGCTGGTGATTGCCGCCGATCGGCCATTGTTGCGGGCCTTGCCCAATGTGGCGGCGCGTTTGATTTGCGTGCCAGACGACGTGGCGGGGCGGGCGCAGGCGATGCGAGTGGCGGCGCGGCATTTGCGCAATGGTGGGGCGTTGTTGACATTCCCTGCTGGTCGTATCGAACCAGATCCGGCGGTGATGGACGATGCGGCGACGACACTCGCTGATTGGTCAGAAGTAACGGCATTGTTTTGTCGTTTGGTACCGGGGTTGCCGGTGGTGGGCGTGTTGGTGAGTGGGGTGATTTCGGCCCGCGCCCTGCAAAACTGGTGGGTACGCCGCATGCCGGTCCGTAAAGATCGTGATTGGTTTGCTGCTACCTTGCAATTAATCGTGCCGTGGTACCGCGCCACGTTGGTACGGGTGCGCTGTGCGCCACCACTGATTGGTGGCGGTGGTTTGATTGATAGTATGCGTGATTTAATCAATCAAGAACGGGCGGCCCGCCAGTAGATGCGAGGCATGCAGTAGGTGCGAGGCATGCCTCGCACCTACTGGGTTTTGGCACGCAACAACAACCACTGCCAACGGCGCATCATCAACCACGCCAACATTGAATAATGGGTGGCATCGATGCGATAGCCGGCTTGCTTGTAGAGGGCGACTGCGGCGCGGTTGGTGGCACTGACAAAGAGACAAAGTGAATTGAGATTGAGCCGGCGCGCTTCGCTGGCGGCGTGTTGCATCAATGCCCGGGCGACCCCGCGCCGTTGGTAATTACTACGCACTGCCACATCACTGATATAGAGTTCGTTGTTGGCGATGGGGTGGTCAATAATCGACAAGGCAGTCAAGGCATACATGGCCCGGGCAACACCCAAGGCTTTGATGAACAACCATTCCACGGCGACAGGGGGCAATTGGCGCATGGTAATGCGGGCCCGCAGAGAAATGGTGGCCACAATCTGATCGTCGAGCACTGCCACCCACATGCCTTGTAGGCCGGCTGGTCCTTGGCGGCGCCAAGTTTCGGCCATGAGGTCGACGCCAATCTGAAATTTGGCGCGTCCAAAGGCTGCAAGAAATTTATCGTTGAATGCATCGCTATGGACTGCGACGACTCCATCGATATCTGCGGGGGTGGCGGCACGAATGGTAATCGACGTATCGCTCATACCTCAAACCGTAGCACCTCACGGTGCCCTGTGGTGGGTGACGGCGTGACGCGAGTAAGCGTTTCGTTGCCATAAAACCAACGCCACAACAGTCGGGGCACCCGGGTCATGCCACCTCCTTGGCTGGCATGGCATTGCCAGGCAGTGATTTTGGCGGGGATGACGTGCCGACAATCGACGGTGGTGGTGATGGGAGTTGCTTCTTCGGCTACGCGTACGATATCGATATCACCATTACGCCCAAAGGTGCGCGGGTTACGCCCAATCACTCGCATCAGCAAAATAATCGCTCGGAGCAGGGTGGTCGAAAACGTTGAATAAAAGACATTGGGTACTTGCCAGGTGGTTTGGGCAAGGGCGGCAAGTGTGGCATGGTGAATGGCAATGTGGTCGGGGTGACCATAGCCACCATACGGTGGGAAGGTGATGACGAATTCGGGTTTGATGTCATCGATAAGGGTCGCCACACGCATGGTTACGTCCGCAACTGGTGCTTGTACGAGCGCTTGGGGGTTTTGGTTATCGGGGCTGCCTGGCATATTGCTGTCGCGGTAATTGAGGAAGTGTACGGCACCGAGATCGAGTGCGTCGGCAGCTGCCATTTGTTCGGCAGTACGCAGATCCCGTACATCAGGGTAGGTGGTGAGGTAATGCGCATCGACGGTGCCACATTCGCCACGGGTGGCGCAAATATAGTGTACTTCGATGCCGGCATGGCGGGCGGCAAGGATGATGCCTGCGTTGCCAAAGGCCTCATCGTCGGGGTGCGCATAAATAATCAGCATCCGCCGTGGAGCGGTGATTGGGCGGCGATAGATGCTTTCGGTTTGTGGGGAATAATGGGGCGTATCACTCATGGTGTGACTCCTATTGGTGTGTTGCTATTACTATACCGCATTCATTTAGTGATGCGTTGTGGTTGGGGGGCTTTTTTGTACGTATGGCGCAAGCGCAGCTGGTCTAGCCGTTGAGAATGAGCGTAAAATATTTGAGTCTCCAAAAGGACAGTTGCACGTTGGCTGTGGTATAATTACATCAAATTACAGGAGTATGACAGTGACCAATCCCACAACTCCACCGAGTATCGTAGAAATCTTAAGTGACGCATATGCAGCCCTAAATAAGGCGCCTTGGGTTTTGCTGGTGCCGTTGCTTATCAATGCGTACTTGTGGTTTGGTGCAGGTGTTTCATTAGCACCGATTTTGGCACAGACGAGCGCCATGGTGCGAGAGATCCAACCAGACGGTGCGAGCACGACTGATGTTGCCGATGTGCGTGACCAAACCTTGCTTATTCTCGATGAAATCGCCAAAGTCGACATGCGTGGGCAATTGGCGTGGCTTAACATCGTGCCATATACGATTTACACTTTCGGTACTGCTGGGGCGAGTGCTGACGCACTGGGGTTACCGTATATTGTTGCTAAGTCGGTGCCACTCGCAGCCAACAATACCATCCAAATAGCTGATTCTTTGGGGTTAGTTGGTTGGATTGCGATAATCAACGTCATGACCTTGATTGCTAGTGGGATTTTTTTGGAGTTGGCACGGGGTGGGGTAACGCATGCGCCTGATTGGCAACAGGCACCGTTGCGTATGGCACGTACCGTCGCAGTGTTGTTGCTGTATGCCTTGTTGATGGCTGCGGTGGTGGTGTTATTGCTTATCCCGTTGACGATTTTTGTGATGTTGTTGTTTGGGGTGAGTCCGGCGTTTGGGGCCTTTGTGGTCTTTATTGGGGCAGGAATATGGTTGTGGGTCGGGATTTACATCGGATTTACTCGTGAAATCATGGTGCTATCACAGGTTGGTCCGATTCGGGCGATACAAGCCAGTGTACAGATTGTGCGGGTCGCGTTTTGGCGTACACTCGCCCTCTTGATGATATTGTTGGTGATTGCAGCCGGGAGCGGCGTGATTCTTACCGGGTTGATTGATTCGTTGATTGGGCGTATTGCAGTCGTAGTAATCGGTACGTATTTAATGTCTGGTTTGGTGATGGCGCGCTTGCGTTTCGTGCAATTGCAATTAAGCCAACCTGCACCTATGCCTGTGGTACGACCGAATGGGGTTTGATGCGTTAGCATCAGTTGTAGAGGAAAGAAATAGTCATATGAGTGATGCAGGAATGCAAGCTTCGGTGTACGACGAGAGTCAAATTCAGGTCCTTGAAGGCATGGAAGCGGTGCG
>DBCF01000301.1:0-3013 GCA_002292925.1 Roseiflexaceae bacterium UBA965
TCAGTAAACTGCGTGTTTTTGTAGCGATCGAGAATGGTACTCTGCCAATGGCGATTGTCGCCCCAAGATATCAAGGTGTCGTTTTGTAGCACTCCGAGCATATAGGCTGGGCCAACTGCTACTTTGCGGATGTCTGTTGGTGCACGTGGCCGCGCAACCCGTTGTACGGGTTGCGCAGTGGGAGTCGGCTTGGTTGCGGTTGGGGCAGCATGACTGATGGTTGCAAAAAATATACACAAAATACTGATTAGTGTTATTATTCCGATGAGTAAAATCGGAATTCGCTTGTAGCTACTTTGTGGTGTGTGCATAAACGTTACGTCACTCCTGCAACGATACCTATTACATATTATGCGTAAATTATAAGTTATTGCATGAAATATTTTTAGTAACTAACACATGATTTCATTACATTTATCTTACATTTATTTTGCATTTATTATTTTTACTGATTCTAATCAATAAATGGATATAATTTATTTTTTTAATTTATATTGGTGTGTATATGTTTGATGATTTAACTATTTACGCTTTTTTGTGAAACATGAAAATAATTTAATTAAAATACGTAGTATTGTAGTATGAGAAAAGAAATATTAACAAACTACGTCACAAAGAAATTAGACTGCCGATAAATAAAACAGATAAGCAAATTCCGTAAGATAAATAGTATAATATTTCAATTATCATTTTTTGTAAAAAAATAGTTGTTTGAGTGAGGGTACGGTTGTGTGAAATAGTTTGAAGAGTCATAGAGTTGCACTACCCCTGCTCGCACAAGCAGTAGGGGTAGTGGATCCAGCGCACATTACTCCCACAAGGATGTATCGTCAATACATCCTTGTGGGAGTAATGTGCGCTGGTGATATCGCCTAAAAACGGCGGTTATGGGTTGGTAATTACGGCATCACCGAGGTAGAGTGGCTCGATGAGTTGCGTGCGCGTGGTATCGGTCGCAAATGCAATTTGGGCAATCAGAGTGGGTGGTGTAATCGCCGACAGATAGACGATATGCGGTGGGCAAACAGCCTGAATCTGTTCCCAAACAAACGGGGCACAACAAATCATGGTGGCATCAAGGGTTGCCAATTGCGGTAATGCGACGTTGTGTGGTTGGATCGTACCTGGGTGCCACGAGGTATCGGGGTAGTGGGCGATAGCATAACGGCCACGCCCGAGGGCAAGGCAGGCGGTGATAGCACACACGCCTCGCCACGGCCACGCGAGGACGTCGAGGGCATTGACCCCGATGATGTGGGCGTCATTGGCGAGTGCCAAACCTTTGGCCATACTGATACCGACCCGCACGCCGCTCCAGCTGCCAGGCCCCAGCGAGACGGCCACGGTGGTGATTTGGGGTGGGGTAATATTGGCCAAGCGACAGAGTGCATCGAGCTGTGGCAACAGTTGCTCACTATGGCGGCGGGCACTGGCCCATTGGATTTGGGCGAGTAGCGTGTGGTCGTGATAGAGCGCCAACCCACTTAATTCACTGCTGGTATCGATTGCCAATCCGATCATACAGAATCTCCTCGGTATATCGTGAGTGGTGGTTGCTGTTGGAGCGTGTGGAGTAGGGCTGTTGCCCGTGGGCCGACACTGCTGAGCTGAATCAAGCGACTCGTCTGATTGTGGTGGGATAACATAAGCTGGAGGTGGGGTATTTCAGCGAGGCTGGGGTCTCGTTCGGCCCATTCGATTAGACAAATGCCACTCCCCGCTGTCGCATCGGCAAGCCCGATACTGTCGATTTCGGTAGCTGATTCGATGCGGTATAAATCGACATGAAAGACGGTCAATTGATTCGGCGCCCGATATTCGTTGATAAAGACAAACGTTGGACTGGTGACCAAATCCGTACTGCCCGTACCAGCCACGATGCCTTTACTCATGTGGGTCTTGCCCGCACCGAGGTCACCGGCCAGCAATACGAGATCACCACGGTGCAATAATGCGCCGATGGCATGCCCAAGGGAAAGGGTATCAGCAACAGATGTACTCAAAAACGTCAGTTGTGCAGTGGTATTCATGTGTGTATTGTAGCGTGAATTATGGGACAGAGGAGCGCAGGTGCGTATGTTTTTTTGCAAAATATCCGTCAACGGTAGCGACAGATTGGGTGACCACAGGCATAGTGCGTGTGTATGAGTGACGGTGGGTGAGTTGCACATTTGCATACTCTAGACTACAATAGTCGCCAAAGCGGGGTTTGTGAAAGGAGTAACAATCATGACCACCAAACGATTCGCGCGCTATGTCTGGGTTGTATTGGGCTATACGCTGATTGTGATTTTGTGGGGAGCATTTGTGCGTGCGACGGGGTCTGGTGCTGGCTGTGGCAATCACTGGCCATTGTGTAACGGCGAAGTGATTCCGCGGGCTCCCTTACTCGAGACGATAGTTGAAATTTCGCATCGCTTGACGAGTGGGTTATTGTTGATTTTAATCGTCGGATTGACATTTTTTTCATTCCGTTTGTATCCCAAAGGGCACATTGTGCGTCGTGGTGGGGTATTGACGTTGGTATTTGTAATTATCGAGGCGTTGTTTGGGGCGGCATTAGTATTGCTTGAGTTGGTGGCACACAATGCATCGTTGACACGGGCCTTTTCGATGTCGTTGCATCTCGTCAATACGCTGGTATTGGTGGGTGTGATTACATTGACGGGGATGTGGGTCCGCGGTGTGGCAGCACCTGATTTCAAGGGACGCGGCCGCATGTTGACGTGGATTATTGTGGGCGTGGTGATGACGATGTTGTTGGGGGCAAGTGGTGGTATTGCGGCCTTGGGTGATACCTTGTTCCCTGTGACGACATTTGCTGATGGGCTAGCCCAAGATCTCGATATGACATCCAACGTCTTGTTGCGCTTGCGNNTCTTGCATCCGGTGATTGCGATTGCAACCGGCATTGTCATGGTGGTGGTGTCGCAAGTTATCGCCCAAATGAACCCTGTTGCAGGGACCCGCAAGGCCAGTCGTGTGTTGCTGGCTGCCTATGTTGGGCAATTGG
>DBCF01000301.1:3028-6305 GCA_002292925.1 Roseiflexaceae bacterium UBA965
ATTGGGGACCGTGAACATGGTGTTACTTGCCCCGATTCCCATTCAATTAATGCATTTGTTGTTGGCCGATGTAATTTGGATCGCGTTTGTGGTGCTGGTAGGCTTGGCATTACAGCGTGAGACAGCGCCGGAGTAGACAATTAAATAGTATACCCCCAGCATAGTGTGTCATGACACACTATGCTGGGGGTGTTTTTTAGGCAATTGCTAGGGATTTTTTGTTGAACCATACCATGAGTTGGCGTACGAGTAGCGCAAGCAGACTGAGATGGAACACGATTATCGCCAGCATGACACGGTCGATTTGGGGGGTGACTGCGATGGTGTACAAATGGAGCGTGGGCCATAATAGCACGCCCCATAGGGTGGTAAACCCCGCAATAATGGGGGTGTAACTCGGTCCAAGTGTGCGTTGGATCGCAGGCCCAATAATATTCCATGACAGTGGGACCGTGACCAACAGCAGCACCACAATCCGCTGTTGTGTACTCGCTACGAGTGGCGTGAGCATCAACATCAAGGTGGTGACCACACTGAGCAATATCAACATGCATAATATTGAGGCAACGAGTACGAGGATTGGTGGGTGGGCGAGTGGTGCAACGAGGAAGCTCAATACGATCATGATGACATAACTACTGATGACGATCGCATTGGCTGCAATCAAATAGGCGCAGATATAGGTTCGTCGTGATTGCACTGCAAGTAAGCGCTGTAATTGAAAGGGTTGTTCGGCAATGTCGGCAAGTACTGATGTCGTATAGAGTGCCATCAAAATACTTGAAAGTGTCCACGTGGCCATGACGGTATGCACATTGGTGCTATTGCGCACCAAAAAAATAGCTACGGCAATTGCACTTCCCCATTCGATGAGGATGCGTTGTGACTGGAAGTATTCGGTCAAAATCAGGCGGATTAATTGCCAAATGCTTGTGGTGGTGGTCGGTGATGCATCTGGTGGTGTACCCGCAATGATGTGCTGTAGTTGCATTTATTGCTCCGTGAATGGCGTGGGGCCATCGCCTATTTCGGACGTAATGTTCCGTGGTGGGTAAAGTTGTGCCAATACCTGGGGCATCGCAGATTGTTTGACCAAATCATTGAGGGGATGATTGCGTGGCTCAATGCGAAAAATATGCACATTGTAGTGCAACAAAATCTGCAGTACTTGGGCTAACGACTGCACACCCGTGCCGGTCAATACGATGTTGCGTCTGGTTGCCACGATGCTCGGATCAAGGGCAATGATGTATTCGAATGCGGCAGTGGGGATATCGTTGGTGCGAATCATGATGGTGCGTGGGAGCGTGCGGATCTGCTGTGCATCGAGTTCGCTAATGATGCGACCATCTGCGAGGACGCCAATCGTATCAAACAACGATTCAAGGGGGACATCGCCACGCGTGGCGATGACAATAGTCATTTCGCGGTCACGTAGATTTTCGATGATATCAATCATCACATGTTGTTCGTGGGCATACAACCCAACCGTTGGCTCATCGATTAACAACAATGCGGGACGATTGATGAGGGCGCAGGCCAACATGACGCGGCGTACATCAAAGAGCGACAATTGGCGGATGGATTTGTGGGCGAGTTGCTCAATGGCACACCACCGTACTGCCCGCTCATAATGGGTCGTCAAGGCGTCCCCGGTAATGCCATAGAGGGCAGCTTGCGTAAAGAGCAATTGTTGTACGGTAAGGTAGGTCGGTGGTTGAATGCGTGGTGACATCATGCCAATCGACGCAGTAGTGGTACGAACACTTTGTGTGCCCATCCGAATGTGATGTGATTGGGTGCCATGCAAGCCGGCAAGCGCATTGAGTAAGGCGCTTTTGCCACTCCCACTTGCCCCAACAATGCCGTAGCAACTTTGCTCAGGGATGCGCAAACTCACATCACGAATTGGACTCGATGGCACCGAGAGTTGTGTCACTGCAATTGCATTCATGCCACGCCTTTTGTATTAAAACGGTTTAATAATCAGATAGACCAATGCGAGTAATGCGGGTGGTAAGGCACGCCACCAACACCACCGCAACGCCGCCGCCAACGTCGCAAATGGTTGATTCCGCACCAATACGCGTAATCCAACCATGGTAATCACCGTGGCAATGGCAATCAACACGAGGCGGAGTCCGCCGTTTGCCATATCGTAGGGGAATAAACTCGTCGTCACGGTCAGTACTAATACTGCGGCTCGGATATCGGTGGTGATTTGCATCAGCGCAATGGTTGATAGACTGAGTCCGGTTGTCATCATGCCAGTGAGGGCCGTGTCATTGCGGAACATCCCCACTCCAATCGCTGCGGGTAACGCCAAAATCGCTGCCACCCATGCGAGGACGATTGCAGGAAGTGACGAGATATGCCACGTTTGATTGGCCCAGTAGAGCACCCCAAACACACACCATACCACGATGCGGCCGGCCAACCCAATTTGCAGGGCGCGGGCGGCACCGCGTACGACTAGTGGTGACGCTGAGGTCTGGGCGGCGAGTGATGGCACGAGGAAGGCGGCTTCGAGGGCTGCCCACATCAACAAAGGCCCGGCAATTGACGTATATGCGCCATTAAAGGGCCACGGCATATAGGTGGCTGCCCCAATGGCCAATAATGCACTGAGAAGTGCCGCAAAACCGTCGACGCTGAGGATTGCTTTGCGTAAATCGGGAGGAAGTATCGGCCGGCGATGCGTCACGATGAACCCAAACGTCACGGCAAATACAATACTGGGTAATAACCCGGGGTATATCAAGTATGCAATTATCAGATCCACCGTGGCTCCTATCTATCTGTTGGGATGCGTAGCTATTTGCGCTGCTTCATATTGTTGCGGATGGCCGCGAGAATCAGTGCCGGTGAGGGCGGACATCCATCAAGTTGGGCTTTGACGGGGATTTCGATTGCATCTTGGAGACCACCCCGGCCAAATGGCGCCCCGGTGAGGGCACATTGCCCTACCGCGATAATTGTGGGGCGTTCACTCATGCTGGTAATCGTCTGTACGATGTAATTACGGGTATATTGTGAAAGGATGCCGGTGAGGAGCCAGATATCGGCATCAATAGGTGTCGACACAAACTCCATGTCGGTTGCTTGTGCCACCGCCAAGATTATTTCGGCGTCACATCCTCCACACGAACCTGTATTTGCACGGAAAACACGGATGGGCAATGCCATCATTCACTCCCTATTATGAGGCGGTACGCACAAAGGTCAACCCACGAATAACATCGTCAATCATGGTCAACAAAATTTGTGGGTATAACCC